>DASXMJ010000022.1 GCA_036495685.1 Candidatus Binataceae bacterium
GTCGTACGACGGATACTCATTCAGCACTACCGACCGCTGCCAGGCGGTGATGGCCCTTCGTGGCTAACCGTCATCGCGCACGCCAAGGACAGCCTGTGGAGCGTCGACCTCTTTCGCTGCGAATTGATTCTGCTCGAGAGCTTTTGGGTCATGGTCGTGATGGACGTCTTCAGCCGCCGCATCACCGGCTTTGGTGTTGCCGCGGCGAACCTCGACGGTCCCGCGGTCTGCCGGATGTTCAATCGAGCGATCGCAAAGCAAACACTGCCGCGCTACCTCTCCTCGGATCATGATCCACTGTTTAGCTTTCATCGCTGGCTGGCGAATCTTCGCGTGCTTGACGTTGGCGAGATTAACACGCTTGCCTGTACGCCCCGTTCCCACGCTTTCGTTGAGCGATTGATCGGGACCGTGCGGCGCGAGTGCCTCGATCAGACCTTGTTTTGGACCCGGAGTGATCTTGAGCGAAGCTCGAGGATTATAAAGCCTATTACAACCAGCTTCGGTGTCACACCGGGCTGGCCGGAGATACGCCGGCCTATCGCAGCGGCGCAACCGTAGCCTCCCTTCTTGAGGACTTATTACCTCACCCAATCGCAAACCTGCAGTCATATCGTTGGCGCCGACACTGCAACGGCTTGTTTCAGACTCCCATTGCCGCATGAACTGCAACTCGCCACACACAGGCAACTGGTCGCAAGAACCCTTTAATTTACAAAGAAAAAATGGTGGAGCAGAAGGGATTTGAACCCTCGACCCCCACGTTGCGAACGTGGTGCTCTCCCAGCTGAGCTACTGCCCCACCGCAGGCGAGACGGAATTATTGCCCGAATCAGCCCTTCAGGAAAGCGCCGGTGAAGATGCTGCCTGGAGGGTCACTACGACTGCCCGCAACTCGGCATAGAAGGGCAAGTCCGGCGTTTCAGCTTTGGCGTTCGCGCGCTTCCTGTGCCGACTTGCATGATATGCAAAAGGTGGTGACCGGGCGTGCTTTTAGTCGCTCGATCCCGATGTCGCCGCCGCACTCCTCGCAGCGGCCGTAGCTGCCTTCATCGATCCGCTCGACAGCTTCTTCGATCTTGCCCAACAATTTGCGCTCTCGATCGCGCAGGCGCAGCAAAAAATTCCGATCGCTCTCCAGCGAGGCACGATCTGTGGGGTCGGCGTACCCATCCTCGGTCCCGTTATTCATCTCGCCGACGGCGCGATCCGCTTCACTCAGAATTTCCTGTTTTCGGTCTTCCAGAATTTTGCGGAAGAGTTTGAGGTCTCGTTGCCTCATTACTTTAGGCTCGGCGCTGAGCCGAGTTTCTGATTCTATCGGCGCCCTGATAGCATGTAAAGCTCGCAGTCATGAAAACCGCGTATCTCGACGCATTCTCGGGCCTCGCCGGCGATATGATGGTCGGCGCGCTGATCGATTGCGGACTCGATTTCGCGAGCCTTACACGCGCTTTGGCCTCCCTGCCGCTGAGCGGCTATCGCCTCGCGCAGCACCGTCGCGTGATGAGCGGAATCTCCGCGGTGAAATTCGAAGTAGAAGTCGGCGAACCCCAACCCGAACGGCACTTGGGTGAAATTACCGCGATGATCGACCAGGCCGCCGCGCTTTCACAAACGGTCAAGCGGCGCGCGAAAGCGATGTTCGAGGTGCTGGCGGAGGCGGAAGGCAAAATTCACAACACTCCACCCGATCATGTGCACTTCCATGAAGTCGGCGCGGTCGACTCGATCATCGACGTAGTCAGCGTCGCGTGGGCACTCGACGCATTGGGAATCAGCGAGGTCCTGGTTTCCCCACTGCCCGGCGGCCGGGGTTTTGCGCGCTCGCAGCATGGAATCATTCCGGTCCCCGCACCCGCTACCGCCGAGTTGTTAACCGGATTTCCCCTGCGCCTAGGTGATGGCGCCGCCGAGATGGTCACTCCCACCGGTGCCGCGGCGCTCAAGGCGCTTGCCCGCCCGGCTCCGCTGCCGTTGTCCTTCGAAATCGAACGGGTCGGGTATGGCGCCGGTTCGCGCACGCTGGAAGACCGACCGAACGTTCTGCGCGTGATGATCGGCCATCAGCAGTCCGCGTTCGATGCTGACGAGATGATCGAAATCCAGGCCAACATCGATGACCTTAACCCCCAGGTCTATGATCACGTGGTAGAACGCCTGTTCGCGGCCGCCGCACGCGACGTGACGCTGACCCCGACCATGATGAAGAAGGGGCGGCCGGGGGTGGTGCTCGGGGTCCTCGCCGAAGCGCAGCACCGCGACGTCCTGGCGCGGATAATCCTCACCGAGACCTCGACTATCGGGCTGCGGTTTCATCCGGTGTCGCGTCTCAAGTTGCCGCGCGAGATCCATGAAATTGAAACCTCCTTCGGCAAGATTCGGGTCAAGGTTTCGCGCGCCCATCAGGACGACCACAGTCAGCATGCGGATGGAGATCGAGCTTCCCAGATCTCGCCCGAGTATGATGATTGCAGGCGGGCCGCCTTGGAGCACGGCGTCCCGCTGCGAATCGTTATGGACGAGGCACGTGAAGCTGCCCGCAAGCATTTGAGTTAAATGGCCTCCGAGCGGCTACACATCAACGAAATCTTCTACAGCATCCAGGGCGAATCGACTCATGCGGGGCGCCCGTGCGTGTTCGTGCGGCTAACCGGATGCAACCTGCGCTGCCGCTGGTGTGACACCGAGTATGCCTTCTTCGAAGGCCGCAAACTGACCATCGCCGAGGTTGCGGCGATCGTCACCAGCCACCAGTGCAATCTGGTCGAAATAACCGGTGGTGAGCCGCTCCTCCAGGAAGGGATCTATCCGTTAGCCGATACCCTACTCAAATCGCAGCACACGGTGATGATCGAAACCTCGGGCGCCGTCGATGTAAGCCGCCTCGACCCTCGGGTGATCAAAATCATGGACCTCAAATGCCCGGGCAGCGGAGAATGCAATCGCAATCTGTGGAGCAACCTCGGGCATCTGAGCGCGCGCGACGAAGTCAAGTTCGTGCTGGCCGATCGCGCGGACTATGAATGGGCACGCGACACGATCCGCGCGCGCAACCTCGACGGCCGCGTGAACGCCCTCCTCATGAGCCCGGTGTTCGGAGTACTCGACCCCGCGGAACTCGCCCAATGGATCCTGGAAGATCGTATTCCCGTACGTCTGCAAATCCAGATTCACAAACACATCTGGCCGCCCGACACGCGCGGGGTTTGAGCAACGCCGACCCGAAAATCCGCAAACTTAGTGCATTGCGCACTTTGCCTTGACCGCCGATGCGATTCGACGACCCTTGAGCGCGATGGCAGCGCCTCTGATCAGTGACGTGTTGCCCGATCTGCTCGAGGAGATGGTGTATCTCGCAAAGCAGGCCGAGGCCGATCCGCTTGAAGGTCAGTTGCGCGCTCTGAAAATAGAATCGGTTTGCGACTGCGGCGACGAAAATTGCGCCAGCTTCGCGACCGCTCCGGTGGTCAAGGTCGCCACCTTCGTGGAGCTGGAGGCGATGGAAGGCCAGCTGATTATCGATCTGAATGCCGAAAACCAGGTTTGCTTCATCGAGGTGCTGGGCCGCCCGGACGTAAAGTATCTGCTTGAAGAGTATTACGATTCGCAGCCGTCCTGACGCTGCGCGTCAAGCTTCCTGCGGGACTGCTGAGTTCCGGGGTCTCCGGCTCTTCCGCAATACCGTGCCCTCCATTCGGAGCGAGCAACCACTTTCCGTCATTTCACGGCGATCGGGCGAGCTTTCAGGCGACGATCGTGACTATTGATTCTCTTGCTCGTGATTCTCTTGCTCGGACGAATCTGAATCGTTGCTGTCGTTGTTATTCTGGTCCGAGTCCGCGCTCCCACTGGAATCGTCCTGGTCCGGTCGGGCGCCAGGGTTGTCCTCGCTGGAATCGTCGGATTTCTTTGAGGTTGTGCTCTGATCGTCGCTCTGCGGCTGCTGACCGTAGGTAGGACTATCCCGGGGTTGTGAAGTCTGCGCTCGAGCGCCGTTGGCACCCAACGCGGCCACGAAGGCGACTATCACCAGGCCTTTGAATAGCAATGAAGCACGACGCATTTTCAAACTCCTGTCAGAAACTCGATAACCTCGGGACCCTCATGCCGCTGAACTAGGACCAGACCCCTCTAGCCAAACGCGCGCCGCTTGCTTTGCACACGGAAATCCTCGACAAAGGTCCGCACTTCCGCGGCGACCTGGTGTTTTTCGTTGTCCACCGTGATCACGTGATAGCTCTCTTCCAAAACCACCTCGCGGCGCTCCGCAGTGCCCAGATGCCGCGTAACAAAACTCCGATTACGCCCCATGGGACAAGTATGATCCTGGCGCGAGTAAATCAGTAGGGCCGGCTGTGTCACTCGCTCGAGCCGCCGACGCACCATCTTCGAAAGATCGAGCAGGTTGATGGGTGCCGAAAGTGGCAACAGACGCGCGGTCGGATGAATCCGACGCGCCGCCGCGTCGTGGATGTCGGAGCCGCTGTCGTTGTGCAGATAAAGATGATTCGCCAGCTTTCCGAGCTTCCGAACCGCGCCCAGCGCGACGGTGGCCGTCCACGAGAGAAAGAAGGCCGGCGCCAGCATCGCAACTCCCGCGATTGCTTCGCCCTGATCCACCGCCAGCCGCGCGGCCAAGACCGCCCCCGCCGACAGGCCAACTACCACGTTCGGGTCGCCGTAGCGGCGCAGGTCTTCTAATCCCTGCACCACGCTCTCGTACCAGTTGTCATAGGTCGATGCGCCCAGGTCCTCGGGACTACCCGCATGACCGTTCAAGCGAACACCGCGCACGCGAATTCCCGCAGCGGCCAGCTGCTCACCCAGCCACCGCATTTCATACGGCGTACCGCTGAGGCCGTGTACCAGGAGCGCGCTGACTCCCTCGCCGGGAAAGAAGAATTCGTTTTTGTCGACGACCGGAAATTCCGGCGATGGTGGTTCTTCGGCAGGTGGGGTCATGTTCCTCTGCGCGAACGACTACATCGACTAGTCTGTCGTATTATTGGCAAACTGGTTGGCGTCGATGGTGATTTTGGCCTTCGCCTTGAGCTGCTCCAGGTACCTGGTCCAAGCCTGGGCGCGGCGCCCGGCAAGGTACTCCTGCATGAACGAATCCTTGGCACTTTTCCACGCTTCTTCCGACGGATTCGACCGCGTGGTGACTTCAAAGATATATGAGTTGCCGTCCCGTTCCATCACCCGCTCAATCAGTCCGGGCACGGTAGCCACCGTGCCGGTCTCGTCGCTAATCTCGGGAAAATCGCCGAGACCGGGAATGCTGGAGGTCGATCGGTCGAATGAATCGACGTTGTGAATCGTAAGGTTGTTGGTTTCCGCGACCCGCTTGAAGTCGGCAGGGGTTTTCATCTGCCCGATCAGTTTTCGCGCCTGAGTGCGAGCGGCGGCCTCGGCCATCGCCCGCACATACGCATCGCGTACCCTGGCTTCTATCTCCTTTAAAGGTGGAACCCGCGAGGGGGTCCTCTCGATCACCTGGACCAGAAACGGCGCCGGACCAGGGACCGTACCCACCTGCCCCGCATCCATCGAAAATGCCTTTTGCGCAAGCGCGGTCTCCCCTTTGAGCCCCTGAATCGGCTCTCCCTTCGCGAAGCTCGGCGGCTGGACGACGTCGAGGCCGCGCTTCTTCGCGAGGTCCTGGAGCTTGACGCCGGTGAGCGCAGCGCTCAGATCCTCGTCGATTGCTTGCCGAGCCAACCGCGCTCCGGCCTGGGAACGCATCCCCTCCACGATTCGGGGCTCAGCTTCCTGGAGAGTGTCGACGCGAGCGGGTTTTACCTCGTCGACCTTGACGACGTGATAGCCGAAACTGGTTTCGACGATTTCGATGTCACCCGGCTTCATCTTGAAGGCCGCGTCTTCAAACGGCTTGATCATTTGCCCGCGGGAAAAGAACCCGAGGTCGCCGCCCGACTGCTTGTTGGAAGTATCGTCGGAATATTTCTCGGCGAGCGCTTTGAAATCTGCGCCTGCCCTTAGCTGTTTGAGAATGTCCTCGGCCTTGGCCTTGGCTGCGGCCTTTTCACTGGCGCTCGCCCCAGGCGGAACGGAAATCAAGATGTGCTGCGCGTGCACCAGATCCGGATGGGTGAAGCGGCTTTTGAGATTGGCCTGGTAGTAGTCTTCGACTTCTTTCTGACTGGGTGCCGCCAGGGCCGCCAGCGCGAGCGGTTCGTAGTGGATGAACGCGATCTTTGCACGCTCGGGTTCGCGAAATTCCTCGGCGTGCTGTTTGTAAAAGTCGGCGATTTGTTGTGCGGTCGGATTGATCTGCGCACTGAACTGCTGCCAGGGGACCTCGAGGTAGGCCAGTCCGATGCGCTGGTTGTGCAGGTCGTAGGCGTGGCGAGCCTCATCCTCACTTACACTGACGCCTTCTTCGATCATGCGCTGCAGGGTGTCAGCGACCATCGCCACCCGCATCCCGCTCTCGTAGTCGGCCGGACTCAGGCCGTTCTCGCGCAGCACTTCCTGATAGGTCTGGAAATCGAACTGGCCATCGGACTGGAAGACCCGCTCGCCGGCGATTTTCTGTTCCAGCGCTTCGGTGCTGACCGTCAGACCGAGGTGCTGGGCTTCGCGCGAAACGAGCTGTTTCTCGATGATCTGGTCGAGCGCCTCCTCCCGCAGGTTGACGTTCTTCAAAAGTGCGGTCGCGTTCGCGCCGTACATGTTTTGGAGGTTTTGCCGGAGGCGTTCGGCCTCGTGATCGACCTGGTCGTTCAGGATGCGCTGGCCATCGACGGTGGCAACCGGGCGAACCTGCTTGAAAAATCCGGCACCGAGACCCCAGAAGATGAAGACCACCGTAATGAGTCCCAGCAGCACCCGCGTCGTCCAGGAATAGGCATGGCGGCGCATCAGTTCGAGCATGATTCCGTAATCATATCCAAGCGGGTTTTCGCGGCGCAAATTCGGGGGCTTACTTGAATGTGCCGCAATCCATCTGTTACCTTGCTCGGCAGGCGGTAAAGGGACCGGCAACCCGATTTTCCCGCCATTTTTCAG
This sequence comes from Candidatus Binataceae bacterium, assembly GCA_036495685.1. Lineage (NCBI taxonomy): Bacteria > Candidatus Binatota > Binatia (SeqCode) > Binatales (SeqCode) > Binataceae (SeqCode) > Binataceae bacterium (SeqCode). The sequence goes on from DASXMJ010000022.1 coordinate 7,036, forward strand.
GGCTTGGCAGACCTCTTCCGGGGGAAATTCGGGCTGGGCTCAGCCGCAAAAAAGCCGTGCCCGAGCGGGTCGGCAAGGGGCAAATTCCCGTGGTTCTCAATGCGGTCTTCGGTTGGTTCTCTAACGATCTGGCAATCGATCTCGGCACTGCCAACACCCTGGTCTACGTAAAGGGCGAAGGGATTATCTGTAACGAGCCTTCGGTAGTGGCGGTACAGCGCGACACTCGCGGCTCGCGCCGCATCCTTGCGATCGGTGCGGAAGCGAAGCGGATGGTCGGCCGCACGCCCGGTTCAATTACTGCGATTCGTCCGCTGCGTGACGGCGTGATCGCTGACTTCGAAATCACCGAAAACATGCTGCGTTACTTCATCCAGAAGGCACACTCGGGCAAAACTCTGGTGCGGCCGCGGCCGCGCGTCGTGATCGGTGTACCGTTCGGAATTACCGCGGTCGAGAAACGCGCGGTGCGCGAATCGGCAGAATCGGCCGGTGCGCGCGAAGTTTATTTGATCGAAGAGCCAATGGCAGCGGCGATTGGCGCCGGACTTCCGATCACCGAGCCGTCCGGCAACATGATCGTCGACATCGGCGGCGGCACCACCGAGGTCGCGGTCATTTCGCTGGGCAGTATCGTGTTTCCGCGCTCGGTCCGAGTGGCCGGTGACAAGATGGACGAGGCCATCATCCAGCACATCAAGCGCAAGTACAACCTGCTCATCGGCGAGCGGACCGCGGAGCTCATAAAGATCACCATCGGTTCGGCTTACCCCGGCAACGAAATTCAAACCATGGAGATTCGCGGCCGCGACTTGGTCGCGGGGGTGCCAAAGGAAATCGAGATCACCGACGAAGAGATTCGCGAAGCGCTCCAGGACCCGGTGCGCCAGATTATTGAATCGGTTCGCATCGCGCTCGAGCGCACCCCTCCGGAACTCGCTTCGGACATCATGGACAAGGGCATAATGCTTGCTGGCGGCGGCGCCCTGCTTCGCAACCTGGATGTGCTGCTGCGCGAAGATGTCGGATTGCCGGTCACGCTCGCGGAAGATCCGCTGACCGCGGTCGTGATGGGCGCGGGCAAGGCACTCGATGAATTGTCGCTGTTGCGGGGCGTCACGGTTGAATGATGGGTTGGGTGGATACAGGTGGCTGTGCCCGCACTCCGGGTCGCATTTAAGTGAAGGGATCCTTTCTGTGGCGCAACCGCGTGGTTCTGACCGGCGGCGCGTTGATCGTGCTCTCGCTTTATCTGATGACTGCAGGCGTGCGGCAAGGTGATCGCGTGAGCGCGCCCGCGCGCGGAATGCTCGAGGTCCTGCGCCCGGTCCAGGCGGGAACCGCCAACTTCGGCGCTGGCCTGCGTTCGATCTATCACGATTACTTGAACCTGGTGCAGGTGCGCCAGGAAAACGAGCGCCTGATCGCCGAGCTTGCCCGCGTCAAGGCTGAACAGGCGCGGATGGCCGAACTGGAGGCCGAAAATCGCCACCTTACCGAACTGCTCGAACTGCGCGATGTGCTGGGAGCCGATGCGATCGCGGCCAACGTGATCGGGAGCGACGCGACCGGAATCTCGCACACGCTCATTCTGGGGCAGGGCTCGGCCGGCGGCCTCAGACCAGGGATGGCCGTGCTCTCAAACGAGGGTGTGGTGGGCAGGATCATAGAGACCAGTCCACACGCCTCGCGGGTCTTGCTGATCGACGATCATAACTCCGCCCTCGATGGGTTTGACCAGCGTTCGCGCGTCCGTGGCATCGTCGCAGGGATGGTCGATGACGGAGTCATCATGAAGTATGTGGACCGCTCGCAGGACATCAGGACGCATGACACCATCGTCACCTCCGGTCTCGACGGTATCTTTCCGCGCGGGCTCCTGGTCGGCAACGTAAGCGGCGTGCATCGCGAAGGCCCCGGACTGTTCCTGGCAGTGCAGCTCGCACCTGCGGTGAGCTTTCGCGAGTTGGAGCAGGTGCTGGTGGTGAGGCAGCAGACACCGCCGCTGGCCGCCGACCAAAGAGCCGAGGGTCAGTGAGATTAACCATCCTGTTCGCCTTCCTCGGCTTCCTGGCGCTCGCGATTGAGACCGCCGTACCATACTGGTTTTCCCTGCGGATTTTGGTGCCCAACCTGGTCGTGATCCTCGCGGTCGATTTGGGCCTGCGCCACCACGGCGCGCTTCCGGTCGCGCTTGCGTTCGGGATGGGCTACGCGACCGATGCCTTTGCGGGTACCACCCTGGGGTTGAATGCCTTGCTCATCACCGTCGTGTACCTGCTCGCATACGAGGTTTCGACACGCCTGATGGTCACGACGGCGTTTATTGGCGCGGTGATGGTTTTCATCGGCACACTGCTGGCCACGCTGGGAGCGGTGATTTTGGAATCGGGACTCGCGGCAGTGCCCAACGCAGCCGATCTGTTCCCACGATTCGCGGCCGAGGGGGCGATATCCGCCGTATTCGCACCGGTCATTTTCGCGCTTCTAGGCGGGCTTAAGCGCCTGACCGGATTGCCTGTAGGTCCCGTGCGTGAGTAGATAATAGACGGGAACGTTCCGTGGCGAAGTTTCACGCCAAACGACAAAACCGCCCAGTCCCGAAGCTCGAGCCGAGAATCGCGATTCTGACTGCAGCGATTATCACGGTGCTCGGGCTGGTCTCGGTCCGCCTCTACTACCTGCAAGTGATGCAGCATCACCAGATGAGCGAGCTGGCCGATCGCAATCGCATCCGCCTGCATCGGGTGCCGGCGCCCCGCGGTCTGGTCTTCGACCTAAGGCATCGCCCCCTGGTCGACACCCAGCCAACCTTCGATGCCGAGATCGTCCCCGAGGATTCCCCCAATCTTTCCGAAACCATCGAGCGCCTCGAGGGCTATCTCGGTGGAGACGATCACGTGGCCGACAAAATCGCTGCCGCCGATGAAGAAGGGCGTCCGCCTTACGAGCCGGTCCTGGTCGCGGAGCGTCTTGATTGGCCAAAGGTCGTGGCGCTCGAGGCGCATCAGCTTGAGCTTCCCGGAGTCAGCCTCGAAATCACTCCCGGCCGGCATTACCTGTACGGCAGGCTGGCAGCCCATCTACTCGGTTATGTCGGTGAGGTCAGCCGCGAAGATCTGATCAAACAAACCGCCTACCATATGGGCGACGAGATCGGAAAATTCGGTCTCGAACGCGGATGGGAACCCTTCCTGCGTGGCCAGCCCGGCGGACAGGAAGTCGAAGTCGATGCGGTCGGGCGGCGACTGCGGGTGTTGAGGGAAATGCCCGACACGCCGGGCGAGAGTGTGGTGCTGACCATCGACCTGGATCTGCAGCAGACCGCCGAGCAGGCGCTGCAGGGTAAGAACGGTGCGCTGGTCGCGCTCGATCCCAACAACGGCGACATCCTGGCGATGGTCTCATATCCGGCGTTTGATCCCGATGTATTCGGGGCGGGCGTCAAGTCGGCGGATTGGCGCGCGCTGATGAGCAACGCGGACCACCCGCTGCAAAATCGCGTCATTCAGGGAACCTACCCGCCCGGCTCAACCTTCAAAGTTCTCGATTCAATTGCTGGCTTGCAGGAAGGCACCTTGAACGAAGACACCGTCTACACCTGCGGTGGCGGCATCTGGTTCGGAGGACGCGAATACCACTGCTGGCGCAAGCACGGCCACGGCAGCATTGCTCTCCACAACGCGATCGTGCGCTCCTGCGACGTGTACTTCTATAACGTGGGCCAGCACCTGGGAGTCGACAGGCTCGCGCATTGGGGGAACCTGTTCGGCTTCGGCAACAAAACCGGGGTCGACCTTGACAACGAAAAAGCCGGCGTGATGCCGTCTTCCGCCTGGAAACAGAAACGCTATCACGAACGCTGGTACGCGGCGGAGACGCTGTCGGTCGCGATCGGTCAGGGCTACGTGGCGGTGACTCCGCTGCAGCTTGCGCAATTCGCGGCGATGATCGCGAACGGCGGCATCCGCTATCGGCCACAGTTCGTCAAGGAAGTCGAAGGCCTCGATGGCGGCGTCGCCAGATCGTATCCGCCCATCGTGGAGCAACGGGTGGACATCGGCCCCGAGAATCTGGCCTTCGTCCGCAACGCCATGGCAGATGTGGTCAATGGGGCGGGAGGCACGGCGCACAAGGCGCAACTGCCAGGAATCACCGTCTGCGCTAAGACCGGCACGGCCCAGGTCGTGGGAAACAAGGGCAGCCTGGTCGCCGGTGAGGACGAGGACAAGATGCCCGAGAAGTATCGCGATCACGCCTGGCTGATTGCCTTCGCACCCAAGGAGCATCCGCAGATCGCGATCGCGTGCCTGGTCGAGCACGGCGGCCATGGCGGCGCCGCATCTGCACCCATCGTGCACGCCGTGATGCAGCGCTTTTTTGAGCTTCATCCTCCAGCGCCACCCACGCCGGAATTGACGGAAGACGACGAAACCCCGCGCCCCGCGATCGCCCACGTGCTCGAAGACGACCCCACCGACGCCGTCGAGGAACGCTGAGCGACGTGCGCTTAAGTCACGCTGAATCGGCGGCGAAGAATTCCAGGCCGGTAATGCCTGCGTCCTCCCACTTCGCCGGCGGCAGTGAAGGGAGATTCTCTGCGCCGCGCGGGCGGTCGGGAATGAAGAGACTATTCGCGGGCCCCGCTCGTCCTCGCGCCACGGGCCCGTTCGCACTGCTAAGCCGCACGACACCGCAGTGGCGCTAGATCGCAGACTCGTTGTTCGCTTCGATTGGACGATCTTCTGGATCGTACTGGCGCTCGCGGGCATTGGACTGCTGAGCGTTATGAGCGCCTCGTACCGGGGTCCCCACAAACCCATCGATCCACTCGTGGTCCGCCAGCTCATCTGGATCGCAGCGGGACTGGTCGCGATGCTGGTCGTGATGCTGTTCGACTATCGAGCGCTCGCGACCTATGCGTATCCTTTCTATGTGATCGCGGTCGCCCTGCTGATCGCCGTGGAAGTTATCGGACACTCGACCGGGGGTTCGCGACGCTGGATAAATCTCGGGTTTTTCCACCTGGAACCATCCGAACTCGCCAAGCTCGCGGTGGTGTTGGTGATGGTTCGTTATTTCCGCGAGGAGCCGCCCAAGGGTGGGTGGAGTCTCCGGCAGATGATCATTCCTGCGGTGCTGCTCGGCGTTCCGGTAGCGCTGGTACTCAAGCAGCCCGACCTCGGCACCGCCCTGATCCTGATTCTAATCACGGTCACACTGGTGTTCGTCAGCGGTCTCAATTCGCGCACCATGATCGCGCTGGCAGTGGCGGCGCTGTGCGTCATGCCGCTCGGCTGGCACTACATGAAACCCTACCAGCGCCAACGGCTGGTGAGCTTCGTCAATCCGCAGGCTGATCCGCTCGGCTCCGGCTATCACATCATCCAGTCCGAAATCGCCATCGGTTCGGGCGGACCCTGGGGCAAGGGGTTCCTGAAAGGCACCCAGGCGCGGCTCAACTTCCTTCCCGAGCAGAGCACCGATTTTATCTTCGCGGTTTTTGCGGAGGAGTTCGGCCTGGCCGGATCGCTCCTGCTCATCGGGCTTTACACGATTCTGATCGCGCGCGGGGCCTGGATCGCGCGGCACACGCGGGATCGGTTCGGAGCCCTGCTCGCGATCGGTCTGGTCGCGATCGTGTTCTGGCAGGTTGCGATCAACATCGGGATGGCAACCGGGCTGCTGCCGGTCGTCGGTATCACGCTCCCGCTGGTCAGCTATGGCGGCTCGTCGGTGATCGCAATGATGATAGCGATGGGCCTGCTGATCAGCATCAACATCCGCCGCTACTTTTTCTAGCAAGCGCAATCGGGCCGTACAGCTGCATGGCGCGAAGCGACCCTGCTATAGTCATGCTCGACCGCGGATTTGCGCGGAACCCGGGGTTTCTATCATGGCACGGACAAAAAAACTTACCGACCCGACCGACATCGCGATCTGTGAAGTTCACCGCCGCTATGTCGAAGTAATGGAAACGGTTCGGCTGGAAACCATCAGTGCCGAAACCAAGCAGCGTTACCTGGCGGTGATCACGTCGCTTACGGACAAGCTGGCCATGCCAAGCAAGCCACTGTCCGAAATCGTCGGCGAGATCATGACCGAAGCGGGTCCGCTGCTGTTCCAGGCGATGCAGCGCTGAGCCGGGCCGCCCCTGATTTCCTTCTCTCAAGGATTTCCAAGTGGATAGTGCTATCGAAGCGGTTCTGCGCAGGTACGAGGAGCGCGCGGCTGCCGAGACAAAACGGATGCAGGAGCTAGCTCCGGCCGAGTTCACCAAACACATCGACGAGTTTCTGCTGGCGGTCGGACCGGCGACCGGTCAGTTGATGAACCTCCTCATCAAAGAGGCAAAGGCGCGCACCATCCTCGAGCTGGGCACCTCACACGGCTACTCGACGGTGTGGCTCGCCGAGGCCGCGCGCGCGACCAGCGGCAAGGTCATCTCGATGGATGTCCACCCCGGCAAACAGGAATACGCCCGCCGAGCACTGAGTAGCGCGGGCTTGGCTGAGTTCGCGGAATTCAAACTCGGGGACGCGCGCGAATCGATCGCGGCGCTCCCGGGACCCATCGACTTCGTGCTGCTGGATTTGTGGAAGGACCTCTACATCCCGTGCTTCGACCTTTTCTATCCGAAGCTGGGCAGCGGCGCGATGGTAATCGCGGACAACATGATATTCCCGGAATTTTCCCGCAGGGACGCCGAGGACTACCGCAGGCATGTCCGCGCGAAGTCCGACCTCCAATCGGTGTTGCTGCCGGTTGGGAGTGGGCTCGAAGTCAGTCGCTGCACGCGCGGCCTCGAGTTCAAATGATCGCGCGGACACCGCTGGCGATGTCCGCGGGTGCATCGTCCCGGCTCTGGATCCGGTAGCGGCTCTCAGCCCTTGGGCAGACCGAGCACACGCTCGCCGATCATGTTCTTCTGCACCGGCGAGGTGCCGCCCGCGATCGTCATCGATTCCGACTGCAGGATTCGCTTCATCCAGTCGCCATGCGGGGCAAACGGCGAGTGCGGCTCCAGCATCGCATACTCGCCGAGCAGCCGTGCGGAGAACTTGGTCATCCGCTGACCCAACTCGGTCGAGATCAGTTTAGAAACCGATGCCTCCGGGCCGGGCAATAATCCCTTGAGACGGCGCGACAGCGTGCGCAGCCCGTTGTACTTCTTGGCCGTCACTTCGATCGCAAACTGGGCGAGTTGCTGACGGATGTCGTCTTCCTCGATCGCGCGATGACCATCGAGCTGAATTCCTTTGGCCATCTCGACGAGCTGCGCGAGGATCTGTTCAGTGCCGCCCAGGGTCTCGCCGATCCCGAACCGCTCGTGCATTAGGGTGGAGACCAGCACCTGCCATCCCTGGTTGAGCGGTCCGAGCAAATTCTGCTTGGGAACCTTTGCGTCCTCGAAAAAAATCTCGTTGAACTCGGAGTCGCCGGTGATTTGCTTGAGCGGTCGGACCGTCACGCCCGGCGATTTCATATCAACCAGCAGTGCACTCAACCCCTTGTGCTTGGGCGCCTCGGGATCGGTACGCACGAATAGCTGGCAGAAGTGGGAGCGATGCGCGATCGTGGTCCATACTTTCTGGCCGTTGACCACAAAGTAGTCGCCCTTCAACTCCGCGCGCGTCTGCAGTGCGGCCAGGTCGGAACCCGCTCCCGGTTCCGACATGCCCTCGCACCAGATCTCGTCGCCAGCGAGGATGGGTTGCAGGTAGCGCTTTTTTTGTTCCTCGGTTCCCCACTGCATCAAAGCCGGCCCGGTCATGATGACGCCCAGCGTGTTGCAGCCCATCGGCAGTCCCTGTCGACCGAGTTCCTGCTGAAAAATGACCTGTTCTATGAAAGTGGCGCCACGGCCGCCGAATTCCTTGGGCCAGGTGAGCCCCGCCCAGCCGGCTTCATACAGCCGCTTGTGCCACTGCTTGAGGCGCTGCCATTGCGCATCGTCGCCGGCAAACTCGGGATCGTCGTTTTTGCCAAGCGGGCTGGGCCGATTGGCTTCAAGCCACGAGCGGGCCTCAGCACGATACTTTTCCTGTTCGGGCGACCAGTTGAAATCCATCGGGACGGACTGCTCCTGCGTTATTTCGCGATGCCTGCGCGGACCGAGATAGATGCTAGCGAACCTGCCGCCTCTTGAGTAGCGCCTTCCGCGCACGCCCGGCAAGAGATGCTCTGAGGGAACGGTCCCTCGTGCGCCATGCCCTTGCCCGCGCCGCCAATCCACTCGCGCTTGCGCCGCGTATATGGGGTGAATGGCCACCGACTTAAGCTTCGACCTCGATCGCTATCTGCGCGCATCTGGTGCCAGCAAGCCCGCCGCGTTTGATTGGGATCGGCCCCAACCGCAGCTCAGTAACGAGGCGCTGTTTTGCCTCGCCTACATGATGGACATCGAATCGCACACCATAGTGTATTTGCGGGAATTGCTGTCTACCGAGATCGTGCGCGAAGTGGATGTCACCGCTTTTCTCTCGTGCTGGGCGTACGAGGAGTTTTTCCATTCGTTGTTGCTGCGGCGCTTTCTCGGGCGGCAGGGAGTTGAAATTAACGATCGCCGGTTTTCCGAGTTGCGCCGTCGCCGCAGTCTCGCGGACCAGGTGATCGTTCCGCTCGCGCGCCTAGTGTCGCGGGCGACCCGTCATTTTCCCGCAGTGCATATGACCTGGGGCGCGATCAACGAATTCTCGACCCTGACCGGCTACGAAGCGGTCATTCGCCAGACCGATCCTGGTGCACCGGGACGCGAGCCGTCGCTGCTTACCACCATTCTGGAGCGAATTATCAAGGATGAGCGACGACACTTCGCGTTCTACTTCCACCAGGCGCGGACTCGGCTTAGGCCGCTTGCCGCGCAGCGCCTGACCTCGTTTCTGCTGCGCCGTTTCTGGACGCCAGTGGGAGTGACGGTGCGCGGCGACGAGTCGATGCGACGCGTCTGCGCGTTCATGTTCCCCGATGACGCGGGACTGAGCGCGCTGGGCAAGTTGGATTCTAAAACCCGCGCCCTCCCGGGTCTCGAGTGGTTTAACCTGGGACGGCGTTATGCGGAAGGAAACCGGTCTCGCTCGTTTAAGAGCTTTTCTGATGAAGAGGCAGGGCGCGGAGGACCGCGGGGGCTGAAATGCGAGCCCCTCGGACAAAATTAAGCCTCCTCGCCCGCTCGCCTCCCCCACGCGGACGGCCCGCTCTAGTTCTGCCTCCCTCGCCCATGCCGAGCGGGAGCGGACTCCAACCTTGCAGTTGATGCGGCGCGCGCATCTCTAGTAAATCTCGCTCGTTGTTCTTCGCGCCGATCTCACAGGCCGCAAGCTCAAAAATAGAAGGAGGGCGCATGTTCAACGGTATCGATCACTTCGTGATTGTCGTTCCCGAATTGGAAGCGGCCATCCGCGACTATACGGCAGCCGGGTTCACGGTAGTTCGGGGCGGACGCCACAATATCGGCTCGCATAACGCACTGATCGCGCTGGCCGATGGTGCCTACATCGAATTGATCGCGTTCCTTGATTCGGTCGGCGGGCATCCCTGGTACGCCGCCTTGGAGAAAGGCGGTGGCCTGGTCGACTTCTGCATGCAGACCGATGATCTCGAAGCCGACGCGGAAGCAATGCGCCAGGCCGGCGTTCCAATGAGCGCCGCCAACCCGATGACGCGCGACCGGCCGGACGGCTTTCGGCTCAGTTGGGTGCTTTCCATCCCCGGCCCGCCGTTCAATGGGAGAGCACCTTTTCTGATCAAGGATGAAACTCCGCGCGATGAACGCGTGCCGCGGCAACGATCACATCACAACGGCGTGACCGGCCTGAGGATTATGACGGTCGCAGTCGCGGATCCGGGCGCAACCAGTGTCCCGTATGCACGCGTGCTTGGCCGTCCCGCGGTGCCAATCCAGCGGCCGGACCTCGATGGCGTTGGGGTGCGGTTTACCATCGGGCCGCACGCGATCGAGTTGGTCGCACCGAAGAGCGAGGAGGGTCCGCTGGTCGATTGGATCAAGCTGCGCGGGCAATCTCCTTTTGGCGTAGTGCTGGCCGGCGGCTCCGGCGCCCGGCTCGATCCCGCCCTGCTGCAGGGCGCGCGTTTGACCATAGGTTAAGCGAGCGGAGGAACGAACATGGCCAGCCCAGTCAGTTTCGGATTCACGATTCCGCAGCGCGGGGTTCTCTTTGGAGTCGCAACCTGGCCCCAGATGATCGCGCTGGCGCGCGAAGCCGATCGGATTGCGCTGTTCGACTCGCTGTGGGTTGGCGATAGCGTGATGGCCAAGCCGCGCCCCGATTCGATTTCCCTGCTCGGCGCGCTCTCCGCAGCAACCACCCGCGTGAGGCTTGGGGTCGGATGCATGGCCAGCTTTCCGATTCGTGATCCGATCGTGTTTGCCCTTCAGTGGGCGACGCTGGATCTGATTTCCGGCGGCCGGATGGTGCTGGTGGTTTGCACCGGAATTGTCGCGGGAGGAGTGAGTGCGCGTGAGGGCAGCGCGTGGGGAATCAAGGATACCGCGCGCGGCAACCGGATGGCGGAAAATATCGAGATTTGCCGGCGGCTCTGGAGCGAGGACCGTGTCAGTTTCCAGGGCAAGTATCACTCGTTCAACGACGTCACGGTCACACCGCGGCCGATTCAGCAACCCTGTCCCATCTGGATCGCGGCCAACCCGCAGCCGCACGAGGCCGAGAAGCCGCTGCGGCGCGTGGTGCGAATTGCCGACGGCTGGATGTCAGCTAACGCGTTTCCCGGACTCTTCGCCGCAAACTGGGAGAAGCTCGCCGGACATCTGAAAGAGGCTGGCAAGGATCCCGCGACCTACCCAACCATCGCGTATCACAACATCAACATTAATCCCGACCGCGATGCGGCGCTGCAGGAATCGAAACGCTTCCTCGACGAATACTACGGACCGGTGTTCGCGCCGCCAATGGTCGAGGGGTGGACCGCGGCCGGCACCCCCAAGCAGTGCGCAGAAGACTTGCGCGCGATCGCACGCGCCGGTGCCAAGACCATAACCCTCCGTATCACGTCGTGGGACCAGGCGGGGCAGTTCCAGCGCCTCGTGCACGAGGTGCTGCCGCTGGTTAATCAGTAAGCTTGGTCTACAACCGCGCGGTCCTGGTTCCCAAGACGAGAATCCATTTTCCGGGAAGGCGCCCTGCGGTCATTTGACCGGCCCCCGCCGACGGCAACTCACGCCGGTGCGCTGCCGAGCGGCACCGTCGCTTGCATCGCGACTGCTTCGGCAGCGGGTTCCTCCGCAATCACGCCGAGGTCCTGGTACAGTCGCACGCCGGCTGCAGTAAAAAAGGCGATGGTCGCGTAAGTTACGGCGACCGCGAACAGGTCGAGCACAAAGATCGACGCCGCGATGGAGTTCGTCATTACGCTTACAGGCCCCAACAGCAAGCTAGCCGCCACAAACACGGTCGCCGCCCACGAGTTGTATCCCGACCAGACCGCGAGAAACACGACCACCCTGAGAGCGACCTTGAAGAACCGGCCACGCATCAGATCACGACTGAAGAGCAACGCAAGCCAGCTGCGACGGCCATCGAACACCAGCGAGTACTCTGCGAAGTACAGCCAGACGTAAACCACCAGCCCCGGCACCACCAGCAAAGCGAAACCAACAATGGTAGCAAGCCATTGCAGCAGAACCACGAGCGCGAAACCGGGAACCAGTTGCAGGGCGCGCCGATAGATCGCGATGCTTTCGGCGATGAGATCGGGCGCGCGGGTCTTTTCCCACATCCTTTGCAGCGCGCACAGGATGACTAGCTTCAGGGATACCGTAATCGCGATTGAAAGCAGGTGGAGAATCCGCGTAAACCAGACCGGGTAGAGCGGCGGCTGCGAGGTGTCGGGCGGTGGCGAGGGTTCTGGATGAGCTTGCGCGGGTATGAAGGAAACGCTCTGGCCACCCGCCGCCTCGAAGGTTTGGACCACGCGATGCTGCAGGTTCAGCGCATCGGGCAGCAGACAGAGCGAGGCGGCAAGCGCAAGCGGAGCGGCGATGAGCGCAAGAACGCTCCAGTTGCCGCGGAGATCGTTTACCGCATTGGCAAGATATATGAAGCTGCTCTTGAGCCGTGTCTGCCCCACGCGGCTAGAGGTTGTCATCCTGTCCAATCCAAGACAAGTGCACCACCCGTTTCGGCGCGGAACAGGCCGCAATCGTTTTGCGCTTTTCCCTCTTCATTTGACCGCTAGCTCCCGATAGCGTGAAGATAATGGCTCGGGCTCGCCCCTCGGTCGCAAGGAGTAAAGCCATGACAGATTCCGACCTTAAAGCCGCAATTGAACATGAGAACAAAATGATCCGCCGGCTGCGGTTCCTGGTCGACCTGACCTTCGCAACCATCGTGCAGGACTGCGACATGACTCTCGAGGAGGCCTGGCGGCACGTGCTGGCGCTCAAGGGCGCGGCGGTCTCGATGTTTCCGGGGAAGGAAGAGACCTTCGACCTTGTCTATCTGCCGCGATTTTCGCGCCTACTCCAGGAGCGTTTCGACGCGAACTAGTATGTGCACGCCGCGCACCACGACGGGACCATGGCTCGTCACGGCTTGAGAACGCTGAGCGGCGAAATCGCACAGCCGGACGGGACGCTGACCCGCGGGCAAATCACCTTTTCCGATCGAATCGTCGAGGTTCACGCGGCACCGACCTCGAGCGACGATTACATCCTGCCCGGATTCGTCGACCTGCAGGTGAACGGAGCACACGGCGCCGGCGTGATGACGGCCTCACCCGAAGCGATAGTCGGGATCGGCCGAAAGCTGGCGCCTGAGGGAACGACCGCGTGGCTGCCTACGGCGGTGACCGCGACCGTCGAGCGCATCGAGCAGGTGCATGCCGCTATCGCCCAAGCCACCTCGCTCGCGGCCGAGCAGAAAGGCCCGGCCGTGGCCGCCACGATTCTCGGTATGCATCTGGAAGGGCCGTTCATTTCGCCAAGGCGGCTCGGGGCGCATCCCCCGTTGAACCTCGAGCCGCGCGGCGAAGCGTTCGAGCGGCTGCGCGCGCTGCCAGCCGTGAAACTGGTAACGCTCGCGCCCGAGCTGCCGGGTGCGCTGGATGCCATCAAGCAGCTGACCGGACTCGGCGTAGCGGTTTCCCTCGGTCATACCGATGCGACGTTGGAAGAGGCGCGCGCGGGAGTGGCTGCTGGCGCGCGGATGTTCACCCACGTGTGCAACGCCATGCGTCCGCTGAACCATCGCGACCCCGGAGTGGTTGCGCTTGCGCTGGCGCCCTCCGCCGCCCGATCCGCCTTCATACCGGACGGCGTCCATGTGCATCCGGAGGTACTGCGGCTGGCCTGGCGGGCGCGCGGCACTCCGGGAATCGTCCTCACCACCGACATGGTCCCGCTGGCGGGAACCGGGGGCGAGGCGAGTTGGGATGTAGGCTCCGGCCGGGCACGAATCGATCGTGGCGCCGCGCGGCTGGCGGACGGCACCCTTGCGGGAAGCATCATTTCGATGCTCGACGGCGTGCGCTTGATGCAGCGCGAAGTCGGGGTGCCGCTGGCCGAAGCAGCGGTTATGGCATCTACCAACCCGGCCGCGGTACTCGGGCTTCGCAATCGCGGGCAACTGGTGCCGAGCTGTTGGGCCGATCTGATAGTACTGAACCGTGCGCTCGAATTGCGGGCGGTATTCGTCGGCGGTCGCGAACTGAGTTGATTAGTCACCAGAAATGAGGTTAAGCAAAATGCCTCTCAACAAGTCGTGCATCGGCAGAGAATTTGCTCCGGTAACCACCGAGGTCACCGCCGCCGCGATCCAAAAATATGCGCGAGCTTACAACGACGACAATCCGGCATTCTTTGAGGCGGCCCGGCCGGGTGGCCTGGTTGCACCGCCCATGTTCGCGGTGGTGGTAACCTGGAGCTCGACCCTCAACGCGGTAATGGACCCCGAGACGGGGGCCGACCTGCTGCGCCTGGTCCACGGCGAACAAGACATGTCTTTCCTGGCTCCGATTCGCCCCGGCGACCGGATTACCTCACGCGCAAAAATCACCGCGATTGATACCAAGGCGACGGGCGAAACGATGACCGTCGACCTGAGCGCGGTGAATCAGAATGGGGTGGCGGTGAACCATTCAGTTTTCAGTGCATTCATTCGGGGGGGTGGCCGGCGCTCAAGCCCGCAAGAGACGCGTACTGATGAGCCACCGGGCGGCGAGCCCATGTTGACCGTTGCACAAAGCATCGATGCGGATCAGACCCTCCGTTACGCGGAAGCTTCGGGCGATCGCAATCCGATTCACGTCGATGAAAACGTGGCGCGAATGGCGGGCCTGCCTGGAATCATCGTGCACGGCCTTTGCACCATGGCTTTCACCTCGAAAGTCATGATCGACAATCTCTGCGACGGCGACCCCACCCGTCTTAAGCGGCTGCGCGTGCGATTTTCGCGTCCGGTGCGCCCGGGCGAAACGATCACCACCCGCGTGTGGCCCGAAGGAGAGCGGGAGGGACGTCGCGCTTTCGCATACCAGACCAGCGCAAGCGACGGTCAGGCCGTCATTCGCGGCGGGATCGCCGAAGTGTCTTAATCAGCGGCGCCGGCTACGGATGAAACCCCGAGCTGGCGTAGTTGAGCTGCGGAGTTTGGCTCCAGCTTCGTCGCGCCGAGGATGCTGCAGTGAACATAACTCTGGGGCTTTCGCTTTCACTGAGCGGCAAATTCGCGCCGCTCGGACGTCAAATCGAGGACGCACTGCAGCTTTTCGTCGCCGACATCAACGCCGCCGGTGGAGTAATGATTGGCGCAGAACGCAGCTACTTTGCGTTGCGCTGCCACGACGATCGCAGCGAGCAAACCCGCTGCGCAGCGATCTATCGCGAGCTATGTGCAGGCACCGGCAGCGACATCGTGTTGGGACCTTACTCCAGCGAACTTACTGCAGTTGCCGCACCGATTGCGGAGGAACATGGCCGCGTGTTCATTAATCACGCCGCTGCCGCCGACGGTATCTATCGACGCGGATACAAGATGATCGTGGGACTGCCAACTCCCGCCAGCCAATATCTCGACGAATTCATTCGCTTGCTTGCGTCGCTCAAGTTCTGGCGCAAGCGTCTGGCGCTAATCACCGAACCGACGGACTTCACACGTTCGCTCAGCATTGGCGCGCAGGCTTGCATACGTGAGCCTCCGGTTCGGCGCAAAGGCGTGCGCCTGCGCGTCAAATGGGAGGAGCGGTTAGATTCGGGGCAGGCGAGCGAGGTGCTGGTGAGCACGCTGCGCCGGGATCGAATCAATTCACTGGTCAGTGCCGGCAGCTATGACCACGATCTAGCGGTGATGCGCGCGGTTCTCGATTCAGAACTCAATATCCCGGTGCTGGCGTGCGTCGCGGCCGGGCGGAGCAGATTCGGCACCGACCTTGGCGAGCGCGCGGAGGGAATCGTGGGAACCAGCCAGTGGGAGCCAGATTCGCAAGTTATTCCCGAGCTGGGACCGAATTCCCGTGAGTTTGCGTATCGGATGCGCACCCAGACCCGCACCGCCACATGCGATTACGTCGCTGCACAGGCTTACGCGGCGGGGGTTCTGGCCGCCGATGTCATCGGGAAGCTTGGCACCTGCGACCAGGTGAGGATGCGCGAACAATTTTCGACGCTTCGAACCGGAACCCTGTTTGGCGCTTTCGAAATCGATCCCGAAACTGGCTGCCAGGTCGCGCATCACATGCTGACCGTGCAGTGGCACAAGGGCAGCAAGGTACCGATCGAGCCCCACCCGCCGCTCGGCGATCGCGGATCGAGCGAGTATTCCGCTGGATGGCGCCTCCTGGAGGCCGGCGCGCAGCTCTTGGGGTTAGGAAACCGCGGCAAACGCAACCGCGGCGACGGTTACGAACTGGATCGCAATTAAGTTCGCAAGCGGAATCCACCACATCGAAGTTTGCGAAAGTCGTTCACCGGGAGCGAGATTCCTTCGCGAGAGGTTTCCCCCAGAGCGTTGAACGCATCCGGGGTGGAGCGTCTTCCGGCCTCGGTCGGTGACTCAATCTCAGAAACTGCGCTGGTCGGGCGGTGGCTCCTGTCCCAGCTTTTTCGCCGAGGCAAGGGCGGCCGAGCGGAAGATACCGTGCGCCATGGTGGAGATCGCTCTTTCGGCGCGAGCTTCGTAAATGGAGACCCGCGCCTGGTGCGCTGGACGATCATCCGGAGCCGCGGCGACGGCCCAATCGACTAGGTGCGCGGCAAGAGCCAACTCGCCTGCCACGAGTTTTTCCAACGCCCGCGTGACAATTTTATCGACTCCACCCGCCAGCGCCGCAATCTCGCGACCCCGCTCAGCGTCGGTTGCGGGCTGCAGGTTTGAGGGAACGCCGTCATACCATCCGCCTTCCAGTCGCCAGATGTTGCGCACGATGAACTCGGGATCATCGTAGACCGGCTGGAGGTACGGTTTCTCGGCCAGATCGGGTCGCGGCTTGACCGCGTGGATTATCTCGTCAAGCGTCGCGTCCGCGTTCATCATCGCGACGGTCGTATCGTAGAGACCCTGAAGAAACTCGGCGGTGTCGTTGAGCATCCGTCTCACGGTCAGCGCGCCGAACACCGGGTAGCCGTGGCCAGGCACCAGCACTTCCGCGCCCAGTTTGCTCATCGCGCGGAGCGCCTCGGCCCAATCGCGTGCGTAGCGCTGGACCTTCTGTGGATTGCCCGCGTTGGGCACCGCCCAGATGATGAAATCTCCGGTGCACAGCACTTTACGCTGCGGAATGTAGACCCAACAGTGGTCGTCGGTCTCGCCGCGCGCGTGATGACATTCGAATTTGTGATCACCCGCAACCACGTTGAGCTGATTGTCGAAATAGGTGTCGGGGTACACGTACTCGGTAGGCCATTGCGACTGGCGGCTGAACTGACGCGTGTTGACCGCGCTGTTATAACCGAGGGTCCGCTTGTAGCGGTCGAAGCGTGCCGCCACGGCGCGGTGCCCGACCACGCGTGGGCGCGCGAGGTTGTTCTTGCGCGCCTCGGCGAGCAGCGCCGGAGTGCCACAGGCATGGTCGACGTGTCCATGGGTATAGATCGCGGTGTTCACCCGCTCCGGGGAAAACTTGCGCAGCAGTTCGAGAGTAGCGGACTGATTGAAGTAGGCCCCGGTATCGATCAGCACCAGCCCTTCGCGGGTTTTAATAGCGGTGACGTTCGCGAACCAGCGGTAGAACATCACGCCGTCGGCGACTTCCTCGCTCTCGCCGGTCGCCATGAGCGGGTGAAGCTGGCGCGTTGAAATTTCGCCACGGATCAGTTTTTCGGAGGTCTCCCTGACTACGCCCATAGGCTTGTCGACCGGGCGGATTATCCGCCCCGTACTCGCGGCCGCGCAACCGCCGACGACTTGCAAACGAGGGTTGGTCGGTCCACGCCCCCAACTGCATACCCTCTCCGGTAATTTCCGATAGACCGGTGTCTACAACACAGCTAACTCAATGGATGCAGTTGGCCGACGTGACGAATCTTGCGATGTTCTACCCAGTGATAGCGATCATGCTGGTCGATGAGTGCCCCTTCGATTCCTGCCGCGCGCGCACCAACCATATCGATCGAGTAGATATCTCCGGCGAAACGCGCCTCTTTGGGTGTCACGCCCAGGCGTTCAAGAGCGATATGAAAAATTCGCGGATCGGGTTTGGCCACGCCGACCACGTGCGAGTCCACGATGGTGTCGAAAAACGGCGCGAGCCCAAAGTCTTTCGCATCTCTCTCGACGTTGCCGTCCGCGTTCGAGACGACCGCCAGTTTGAACCCCTGCGACTTGAGCCGCTCCAGCGCTTCAACAGTTCCGGGCCTCACCACATGCCACAGGGTCCGCTCGCGATGAATCTCTTGGAAGCGCACAGCGTACCCGGGCACTTCCTCCTCGGGAATTCCTGCCGCGCGCATCCAGCCGCGGAAGAATTGTTGGTAGCCGTCGTTCACGTCGCCTCGACGCTCGCCCATCATGAACCGATCGAGCATCGCACGGCCCTGGTACTCCGCATACTCAAGCGCGAGCGCATCGAGTTTGCGCCCCGAACGACTGAACTCGTGCGCGAGTAATTCGTAATCGAGAAACGCCAGCGTTCCGCCAAAGTCGAACAGCAGTGCTTTGACCGCCGACGCCCGCGAAGAGCCTGATTTTTCCTGCGCTGCCATGGTGATGAGCTTAGAGGTCCGAGGTTACGAGCGCTATATCCCAAGCCGCGCTCCCCGGCTTAAACACAGCCCTAACTCGGTCTCAAATCGCCGAAGACATCGCTGGCGGTCGGACAGCCTCTCGTTATGGTACCGGCGCAAGCCGGGAAGCTAGCCCAATGGGCGATAGTGACCGGTGTTTGGGGCAGACCCGTACCCGGGTTGCTTCACCGTCTGGCGAAAAGATAAGATTTTTCTGGATTTTTTGCTTTGCCCACTCGCACCGCGGATCATAAGTGGAAGGCGCAATGTACACCGGAATAATCGAAGACTTGGGCAGCATCGCTAGTGTCAAGCGCGTTCCGCAGGGCGCGGTGATGACGGTCAAAACCGCGCTGCCTCTGAGTAAGATCGATATTGGCGATTCGATTTGCTTTAACGGGGTCTGCGTTACGGTCGTGGCGAAAGGACGGGGAAAAATTTCCGCCGACCTTTCCGCCGAGACCCTGCGCCGCTCGACCTTGGGCAAGCTCAAGGCCGGAGACCGGATTAACCTCGAGCGATGCCTCACGATGGACAAGCTGCTCAGTGGCCACCTGGTGGCCGGGCACGTGGATGGCGTCGCGCGGATCGTTTCCGTCAAGCCCGAGGGGAGCTCGCGGCTCTTCACCTTCGAGGCGCCGGCCAGCGAGGTTCGGTACCTGGTGGAGAAAGGATCCGTGGCGCTCGACGGAATCAGCCTGACCTGTTTCGCGATCAAGGGCCGTCAATTTTCGGTGGCGCTGATTCCGCATACCCTCAAGGTCACCACGCTTGGCGACCGAAAAGCTGGCGACAAGGTAAACTTCGAAAGCGACATGTTGGTCAAGTACGTCGAGAAGATGCTGGTCCAGCGGGGATTCGCCTCCCTCGCGTCGGCGCAGGCCCAGGCGGGAGCCGCGCGATGAGCCTGATGCAGATACCGCGCAAGATCGAGTACGCGTTGCGTGCAATGATCTACCTCGCGGATCGTCCGGCGGGAGTCGCGCGCGGAAGCGAAATCGCCCGGCACGAACAGATTCCCAAGTACTACCTGGAGAAAGTGATTCGCGACCTGATGCGACGTGGACTGGTCCAGGCGCGGCGCGGCCCCGGTGGCGGCTATCAGCTCGCGCGCTCCGCCCCGCAGATCACCTTCCGCGACATCATCGAGGCGGTCGAAGGTCCGATCACACTCAACATCTGCACCGACGGATCCAGTTCGTGCGCGCTGCAGCCGACCTGCAGGATGTACCGGGTCTGGGAGAAAGGGCAGCGCGTGCTGCTGGAAGTGTTCTCTGATACTTCGCTGTCTGAAGTCGCATCGAGTAAGGCTCCAGGTAGTCCCCTCACCGGTGGGACAGCTCGGTCCGAATCGGTCGGCAAACAATAACCAGTGTTCTCTGCGGAACTCTCCATCTTGCCGGGTCCAGCCCGCCGTGAGCCGGGCATCCAGCGGTGAACGACCCGTCATCGGTTTCTCAGCCCGCGGGCGAACGGTCGCGCACTCGCAGCTTTTCCGAGGAAAGCTTCTATCTCGAGGAGTTCTACGGTAAGAGCCTGCTGTTCGCGATGGTTCCGCCGGCCGGCACTCGCATCAGCGACTTCAACTCACTGTTACATACGCTGCGTCATCTCAAGAAGAACCAGACCCGCTGCATCGTGATCGTTTCTCGGAGCGCGCTGCCCAAGCTCCTGCGCCGGATGGGCCGGCACGCGCCAAGCGGACCAGTGCCGGTGTTTAATCCCTCGGTCGGCGTGCGCTCGCGCCCTTATCCGCCCGATGGCGCCGTAGCCCAAATCTGGGAAGGGTTGCGTGCGGGCTCTATAGTGGTCGCCTCGACCAGCGATGAGGAGGAAGACGACCTGGTGGTGTTCGCGCAAGAGCTGGCCAGCCGGCTGCGCGTCTTCAAACTTATCTTTCTCGATCGCCAGGATGGGCTCGTCGATCGCAAAGGCAATCGGCTATCCTTCGTCGAAAGCAAACGGATCCCGCGCACGACGCGGGGAATCCGCTCGCGGGTACGACGGGCGATAATTCGCTCCGCCGCGCGCGCTCTCAAAGACGGGGTCGGCTCCGTGAACCTGGTCGCCCCGCGCGACGTGTACGAAGAACTGTTCAGCTTTATCGGGGCAGGGACCTTGTTCACTGAAACTCCCTACGGTCACGTGCAGCCGATTTCCATCGATGACTTCGAAGAAGTCGAAGCGCTCATTATGCGCGGGCAGAGTGAAGGCTCTCTGCTGTCCCGCAGCGAGGAGCAGATCGCGAAGATCCTTCCCTCGTGCTTCGGCTACCGAATCGGCGATGAACACCTGGCCGGGATTTGTGCACTGCTGACCGATCCGTATCGGCGGGAACGCGCGGGCGAGATCACCGCCCTGTACACGCTCACCCGCTTCCAGGGCGAAGGGGTAGCCGTGGAGCTGGTCAAGGAGGTGGTGAGCGAGGCACGGGCGCGAATGCTGCGGTATGTGTTTGCATGCACCAGCGAAGAGCGTGCGGCTCGGTTTTTCAGTCGCCTCAAGTTCCGCCGGGTCGGAGCCAAAGAAGTACCGGCATCGAAGTGGCGCGGTTACGATCGGACGCGGATCGGGAGACTCAGCATCTTCCACTACAAGTTGGACTGAGAATGGGAGTGCGAACCAAGCCGACACCTTGGCGCAAACCGCACCGGAGAGTTCCCGGGCGCAGGGAGCGGAACTCCGCTCGCGACACTTCTGTTTTCCGGTCAGCGCCGTGGCCCGCCGAAGATTGGCCGATCATAGAACCGTGCAACCAGTCTACCCGGGTCCCGACTACCACTGCGGGCCGGGGTGAGGCTGCGGTGCACCCGCCGGTAAGGAAACTCGCTCGAACGCAACCCCGATGTCTGGATAGCTCATGTGCGGCATAGCAGGGGTGATGATGTCCAACGGGCGGCCGGTCCATCCGGAGACCCTGGACGTGCTACAGGCCGCACTCGCGCATCGCGGGCCGGACGGCAGCGGGCGCCATGTCGCGGGTTGCGTGGGTCTGTTGAGCACCCGCCTGGCCATCATCGATCTCAAGACCGGCCGCCAGCCGCTGTATGAAGATCAGGGCGCGGTGCTGGTTGCCAATGGCGAGATTTACAACGATCCAGAGCTGCGCAAACAGCTCGCCGAGGTGCGCTTTCGCACCGGATCGGATTGCGAGTCCCCCCTGCATCTCTATCGGCGCAAAGGTCTTAAGTTTGTCGACGAGCTCCGCGGCATGTACGCGATCGCGATCTACGATCCGGCTGCCGGAAAGCTGGTCCTGACCCGCGACCCATTTGGAATCAAACCGCTTTACTACGTGGAGAAGGCTCCCTTGTTCGCTTTCGCTTCCGAGCCCAGCGCACTCCTGGCGGCGGGGCTGGCCGAGCGCCGGATCCGACCGCGCGCTCGCGTCGAACTCATGCAACTCAAGTTCACCACCGGCGCCGATACCATCTTCTCGCATATCCATCGCGTGCTTCCCGGCGAAACGCTGGTGATTGCCGACGGAAAAATCGTGGAGCGCCACCGACGCGCGGCCTTGCCCGCAGGGGCGCCGCTGGTGATCGACTACCAGGATGCCCTGCGACAGCTCGACCAGGTCTTGCGCGACAGCGTCGAACATCATCTTCGATCGGACGTTCCCTACGGCCTGTTCCTGTCCGGTGGAATCGATTCCTCGACGCTGGTCGGATTGATGGCCCAGCTTTCACCCAATCCGGTAGTCGCGATCAGCGCGAGTTTTCCAGAGAGCAGTGTGGCCGACGAAAGTCGCGACGCGCTCCGGGTCGCACGTGCGGTCGGCGCCGATCACCACATCGTGGAAATGAGCGCCGACTACTTCTGGAGACGCGCGCCGCGCATCGCGGATGCGCTCGACGATCCCACCACCGATGCCGCAACGATTCCTACCTTCGCACTTGCCCAGGCGGCGAGGAATCACGTCACCGTGGTGCTGAGCGGCGAGGGTGGCGATGAGATGTTCTGCGGGTACAGTCGCTACCGGCGGGCGCGCTGGCTGAGGGGCGCGCTCACCAGGCACGCACGCACGCGCGGCGAATTCGCCGCATTCGGAACTATGAATGGTGCGCTCGACGGTTGGCGCGACGGACTCAACGAAACGGAACGTCGCGAAGCGACCAGCGAGCGGACTTTCATCCAGAAATTGCAAGCTGTGGATTGCGCCGAATGGCTGCCCAACGACCTACTGACCAAGCTGGACCGATGCCTGATGGCTAACAGCCTCGAGGGACGCACTCCGTTTCTCGATCCGATGGTCGCCGATTTCGCGTTGCGGCTGCCCGACGAGGCCAAAGCAACGACCCGGATGAGCAAGCGTCTCCTGCGCGATTGGCTGGCGCGCAATGTTCCCGCGGCGCAGCCATACGCGAAGAAGTTGGGTTTTAATCCGCCGGTGGGCGAATGGATCGCAGCCCGCAGATCGGTGGTCAAAGACCAGGTCGCGGCGCAGCCGG
This sequence comes from Candidatus Binataceae bacterium, assembly GCA_036495685.1. Classification (NCBI taxonomy): domain Bacteria; phylum Candidatus Binatota; class Binatia (SeqCode); order Binatales (SeqCode); family Binataceae (SeqCode); species Binataceae bacterium (SeqCode). The sequence goes on from DASXMJ010000022.1 coordinate 29,683, forward strand.
GGATTGCCGAAGCCTTTAGCAAGACGGATGTTCAGCGCGTGTTCGCCTACCCGGAAAAAAATCCTCAGGCCGCGTGGAGCCTGCTGTTCTACGCACTGTGGCACAGCAGACACGTACTGGGTGTTCCATACGACGGAAATATCGAGGATGTGCTCGCCGCGGCCGCTTTGCGTGGATAACCTGTCGCCGGTTGGGCGCGCAGGTCGCTCGTCTCCTTTCCTGCACCTGACGGCGGCTTGGGAAGCGCCACCGGTGCGGTTCGGACCCCGGCTTGTCGTTGCTGCGGCCCTCGTCGGAGGCGCGGCCGGCCACCCTCTTCCCGCGGGGGCACGACCATGACTCCTTCGTCGTGGAAGTCCCAGCGCGGCGCGATGGTCATGTGCGCGGCAATCGCGCTCGCCGTCGCGGTCCTGACCTTGCACCGGTTGGGCGCCAGCGACCTCTGCAGCGGCGATGAAGCAGTGGAGGCGGTATTCGTGCAGCAGATGGTCGAGCATCACGAGTTGCTGTTCCCCCTCGAGAACGCCAAGCAGCCGATGTACAAGCCGCCGCTGTTTCACTGGACGGCTGCTGCGTTCGACCGGCTCGGCGGTATCGGCCGGGTGACGGTGCGCGGGGTGCGCGCGGTTGCGGCAGGCTACGCGATCGCGGGAGCAATCCTTACTATGGTTGCGGCCGCCGCGCTGCTGGGCGCCGAGGGTGCGGTTTTAGCCGGGCTCGCGCTGGCGGGATCGTATCAATACATCAGCCAGGGCCGGATGGCGCGGGTCGACATGACGCTGTGCTTCTTTGAAACACTGGCGCTGTTGGTGTTCGTGTGGTGGCTTCCGGAGCGGGTGGCTACCGGGGCGCGGGAGGCGTTGGAGCGGCGGCTACGTCTGTACGTGCTCGCCGTCGTGATGGGACTGGCGGTGCTTTCCAAGGGTCCGGTCGGCGCCCTCGTGCCGGGTGCCGCCATGCTGGCTTTCATGTTGTACGAGCGGCGGTTTCGACAGCTGCCCGCGCTCCTGGAGCCGGGGCCGCTCTTGATCGGCGCGATGGTTGCCCTGAGCTGGTACGCGGCCTGCTATCTGGGCGGCCGGTTCGGATTCCTCAACCGTCAGATCGGCAGCGAGAATTTCGGACGGTTCTTCGGATCGCTTGGCGCAATGTCGCCGCTCTACTACCTCAAACCCGTCTTCCTGAATTCTGCTCCGCTAAGCCTGTTGGCTCCCATCGCGGTCGGCGCCGTATTGTGGCCGCGCAACTCCACGGCCGAGCAGGAAGTCGTCAGCGGCCTTAAGCCGGCGACCCCGGAAACTGCTCGAGCCGGCTCTGCGATGCGGCTGTTCGCGATCTTCTGGATCGTAACGGTCTTGTTCTTCAATCTCGCCGCGTATAAACGGCGCGCCTACCTGCTACCCCTGTGGCCGGCCAATGCGATTCTGATCGCGTGGTTGTTTCTCCGGATCGCGCGCTTTCCTTGGGGGGTCATTGCCAAATGGACCTACGTCGCGACCTGCGCCGGGTTGATCGTGTTCAATTTCCTCTATATTCCGCGCCGTGAGATGCGTGACTGCGCGGACAGCAGCTATCGACCCGCGGCCGAGGAAATTCTCCAAGTGGTGGGCAGCAACGATCCGCTCTACACGTTCGGCTTCGACGAAGAACTGTCGCCGCTGCTCTTTTATCTCGATCGCAACGCGCCGGCGTTGAAGGACAAGCTCGGCGATGCGCCGCCGGGCTACGTGATCCTGCCGCTTAAGGTGTGGAAGGCGCATCAGTCTGAAGCGCTCGACTTGACGCCGGTACTCACCAGCGAGCACGGCCAGCGCAAGATCGTCCTGCTGCGCCGCGGGAAAACCTACGCGCGAACCGAAAGGGCGAGGCTTGCACGGATGAAGGTGCCGCAGCGGCGCCAGCGACAGATTTCGAGGGCGCTCAGACTTGCCTGTAGCGGAAGCAGTTGGTCATGTGGTCGTTGACCATCCCGACCGCCTGCATAAACGCATAACAGATAGTGGTGCCAACGAAGCTGAAGGCGCGTTTGCGTAGGTCCTTGCTCAGCGCATCGGATTCGGCGGTCGAAGCGAGCAGGTCGCTACGCTGGCGCAGCGCGTTGCGCTTGGGCTTGCCGCCCACGAACTGCCATACGTAGGCATCGAAGCTGCCGAACTCCTCCTGCACCGCAAGGAATGCTTTCGCGTTGGCAATCGAGGAATCGATCTTCAGGCGATTGCGGACGATGCCCTCGTTGTTGAGCAGCCGGGCGATTTCGCGTTTGCCGTACTTTGCGACCTTGCGCGGGTCAAATCCGTCATAGGCGGCGCGATAGTGCTCGCGCTTGCGGAGAATCGTGTCCCAGCTAAGGCCGGCCTGCGCGCCCTCGAGAATCAGAAACTCGAACAGCTTATCGTCATCGTGGAGCGGGACACCCCACTCGCCATCGTGGTAGGCGATCTCGAGGTCATTGTTGGCCCAGAAACATCGCGTAGGGGTTTTCACGCCAAGCACAATCTAGCGGTTTGCTGAAACAAAGGCATATCGCCGCCGCCCCACCCAAAATCAGCGGAGCTGAGGGAGGTTTCACGCGTGCGTGGCGACCCCGCGCGATTCGCCCATGAGCGCCGACGCGAGCGCGGTCAGGTCGGGCTCGTCGTAGTAGTCGAGCTCGACGCGCCCGGGGCTCTTTCCCCGCTTCTTAATGATTCGGACCTTGCGCTTGAGAGCGCGCTGTAATCCCTCCACGAGTGCATTCAGATTGGGGTCATCAGGCGCAGGGCGCGGCGTGCCGGTGTTGCGCCTGCGACGTTGTTCCTGGGCCAGCGCTTCGGCGCTCCGCGCGGTCAGCCCGCGCTCGACGATGGCGCGTGCCGCGGCGATTTGTGCATCGGCGGAAGCGAGCGCGAGCAGGGGGCGCGACTGACCCACGGTCAACTTACTCTGCGCGATCAGGTCGAGTACCGGCTCGGGCAAGTCCAGCAGCCGGATCGCGTTGCTCACGTAGGGCCGACTCTTGCCGATGCGCGCCGCGATGTCGTCGTGGGTCTGACCGAAATCCTGGTTAAGGCGCTTGAGCGCACGTCCTTCTTCGACCGGATTGAGTTCCTCGCGGGCCAGGTTTTCGACCAGGGCCATCTCGAGCGCACCGCGGTCGTCGAGTTCGCGCGGCAGGACCGGCACGCGCTCCAATCCGGCCAGCCGCGCAGCGCGCAGGCGCCGCTCGCCGGCGATTAGCTGGTAGGGCTGCCGGCTCGAACCGTCGGCGCCGGTGAGCCGCACGATCAGGGGTTCGATGATGCCCTGGCTTTTGATCGCCTGGGCGAGTTCCGCGAGACCCTCCGGATCGAAGTAGGTGCGCGGCTGATACGGCCCCGGTGCAATCTCCTCCAGGCGCACCAAACTCACCTGGCTTACCGGCGGTTGTGCAAGCGTGTTTTCGATCAGCGCATCGAGCCCTCGCCCCAGCGGTCGTCGCAGCATTCCGTCTCCTCCCACCCCGCCGGTCATCCCGGCAATGCAGCCGTCCCATCGCGCGCCATTATCTCGATCGCCAAGCTCCGATATTTCTCGGCTCCCGCCGACTTGCCCTCGTATTCGAGTACTGACAGGCCGTGGCTCGGACTTTCCGACAGACGCACGCTGCGCGGAATGACGCTGGCGAAAACCTTGTCGGGAAAATGCCGTCGCACCTCACCCGCAATCTCATGTGAGAGCCGGTTGCGCGGATCAAACATGGTGAGCACCAGCCCTTCGATCTCGAGCGACGGCCTGAGCGCGTTCTTGACTTTGCGGATAGTCGCCAGCAGCGAGCTGAGGCCCTCAAGGGCATAGTACTCACACTGCATCGGAACCAGCACCGTGTCGGCGGCCACCAGCGCATTGAGCGTGAGAATCCCGAGCGACGGTGGGGTATCGATTAGAACATAGTTATATTCTAGTACTAACGAATTCAGGAGCGTGTGCAGCCGCTGCTCGCGCCCTTCCATGGTCGCCAGCTCGATCTCGGCACCGACCAGATCGCCGCCACCGGCCGCCAAAAACAAGCCGGCCCGTACTTCGCGAACGATTTCGTGAAAGGGAACCCCAACCACCAGTGCATCGTAGACCGTCTTTGAATGGACGGCGCGCTGTTCCCCGTTCCTAACGATCGTTAGGCCCGAGGTGGCGTTGCCCTGCGGATCGAGATCGATGAGGAGAACCCGGCGCCCCGCCGCCGCCAGCGCGACCGCGAGATTGACCGCGGTAGTAGTCTTACCGACGCCGCCCTTCTGATTGGCTATTGCGATGACCCGCCCCACACCAACCAACACCTCATCAGCGTCTCTGGGAAGACGCGTACGTTTCACGTGAAACGCTGCTAACCCTTGATATTAAACTCCGCGCGAGGACAGAAATCAAAGTGGTGCGGAGATTTCTGTACACAGACTGCAAAATTTAATTAACCGGTCTCGGAGGAAGGAACGCGGGAGGGACGACGGCGCCCTCGCCTAAAGGGATTTGCGTTGGACGGTCACTAGAGAGCGGCGCACTGCTTTGGCTCCACGACGCAGGACATAGTCGTGCCGCGCCAGGTAGCACGGTCCCGCAGTGAGAACGCGGTCCACGCTTACCATCTGCTCGCGACCGAGCCAAAGGATCGCACACCCGTGCGGGCCTAACGCCCGCGCGATGATCTCGAGGCCGGCCTCCCCGACGGCCCGCGCGGTGATTGCGTCGAATCCGGCGTCGACCGTTTTGGCGGACAGACGGCTTGCCGTTACCTTTACGTTGGTGAGGCCCATCGCGGCCGCCGCTATCGAAAGGAACGTTGCACGCTTGCGCCGAGCCTCGGCCAGGGTAAACTCGCCCGCCAAGGCCGCCGCCAAGATCAGTCCCGGAAAGCCCGCTCCACTGCCGAGATCGAGCACTCGCGCCCCGTCGCACAAGGGGCTGGGGCAGAGATTCAGAGTAAGCGGCGCGAGGCTGTCGACGACGTGGAATGCGACCTCGGCCGGATCCTCGGGATGAGCCGTCAGATTAGTCCGAGCCCCCCAGAGATGCAGCGCGTTTGCAAATTGTTCCATGCGGTCGAGGAAGTCGGTGCCAAGACCGCTTTGCGCGACCTCAGGAGAGTGCTCCAGGATCTGACGTACCTGCGCGGAGAAAGGACTGGACGGCTCGCGACGTTTCACGTGAAACGTGACAGGCGCCGGCAACTCAATCGGCGGTGGCTCGCGCGCCCGCTTTGATATGGACCGCCAAGATCGATACCGCAGCCGGTGTAATTCCGGGCATACGGGCGGCTTGGCCGAGCGAGTGAGGTCGGGATGCTGACAGGCGTTCACGAACCTCGGTAGATAGTCCGCGTACAAGATGAAAATCTACCCAGTCGGGAATGGTTGTCTCCTCCAGGCGCCGAAACCGCGCGATCGCTTCGCCCTGGCGCTGCACATAGCCGTGGTATTTGATATCGATTTCCAGCTCCGCCGCCTCATCGACATCGAGCGGCTCTGTAAGAGACGTCATCTGAAGTACGTCACCATAGGACAACTCCGGACGCTTCAGCATCTCGAGCGCCCGCATGGATTGAGAAATCGATGACGACTCGCGCTCGGCCAGCTGGGCGTTCACGGTTTCGCTCGCGGGAATCAGCGTGGCGCGCAGACGCGCGATTTCGGCAGCAACCCGGGTTGTCTTGCTTCGAACTCGTTCGCCGGCTCGGGCATCGAGCAAACCAAGTCGTTCGCCAATCGGCGCAAGCCGGCGGTCGGCGTTGTCCTCGCGCAGAATGAGCCGATATTCCGCCCGCGAGGTGAACATCCGGTACGGCTCGCCGCCGATTCCTCGTGTGACCAGGTCGTCGATCATCACGCCGATGTATGCCTCATCGCGGCGTAGAATCAACGCGGGTTCGCTCCGCACCTGAAGAGCGGCGTTGATGCCGGCGATCAAACCCTGCGCGCCCGCCTCCTCATAGCCTGTGGTTCCGTTTAGCTGACCTGCGAAGAAGAGCCCGCGAACCAGGCGAGTTTCCAGACTCGGAAGGAGCTGCGTCGGGTCCGAAAAATCGTATTCAATCGCATAGCCAGGCCGCATGATCTCTGCCCGCTCGAGTCCCTGGATGGACCGCACCATCGCGACTTGGACGTCGAGCGGCAGACTCGTTGAGAGTCCGTTGGGGTAAACCTCAACGGTGTCGCGCCCTTCCGGTTCAAGGAAAATCTGATGGCTCGCTTTGTCGCTAAAGCGCATCACTTTGTCTTCCACGGAGGGACAGTATCGCGGTCCGCGGCTTTGAATCACCCCGGAATAGATGGGCGAGCGATCGATGCCGCCGCGAATGATCTCATGGGTACGTTGGTTGGTATGTGTGAGATGACACGGTATCTGGGACTGTGAGATTTGTTTGGTGCGAAACGAAAACGCGGGCGGCGGTTCGTCACCCTTCTGCACTTCCAGTTCGCTGTAGTCGATGGTTCGCGAATCAAGGCGTGGGCAGGTCCCGGTCTTGAGTCGCCCGATGCGAAAGCCTAGTTTCGTTAAATCTTCGCTTAGACCCATGGCGGCGAAGTCACCCGCGCGGCCCGCCGCATAGTTCTTGAGCCCGATATGGACCAGACCCTTAAGAAATGTTCCGGTCGTCAGGATCACGGTCCGCGCTTCGAAAATTTCCCCGATTTGGGTTTCAACCCCGCAGACGCACCCGTTCTCGACGATGACGCGCTCGACGCTGCCCTGACGCATCGCCAGGTTCCCGGTAGTCTCAAGCACGCGCTTGCTGCGCGAACGATATGCAGCCTTGTCGGCCTGTGCCCGGCGAGCGCGAACCGCGGGCCCTTTGCGCGTGTTAAGAAACCGAAACTGAATTCCAGTCTCATCAATCGCCAGGCCCATCTCACCGCCAAGCGCATCCATCTCGCGCACCAGGTGGCCCTTGCCGATGCCCCCGATCGCGGGATTGCAGGACATCTGTCCGACGTGGTCGAGATTGAGCGTCAGCATCAGAGTCTTGGCGCCCATTCGCGCCGCGGCGAGCGAGGCCTCGATTCCGGCGTGCCCGGCGCCGACCACGATAACGTCGTACTTCATGGCTGAGAGCGAGATTATCGCGCCGGGAAAGGGTGAAGCAAAGCAGGGGAAACTTAACCACCCAAATGTCTGTAGATCCCACTTCTGCCGTCTGGGTGGCTGATCCGTTCGGGGGCGATGTATCGCTCCGACGCTCAGCTACTTTCCGATACAGAAATCGCTGAAAATCCTGTCGAGCACGTCTTCGTTGCTGACCTCGCCGGTGATCGCACCGAGCGCATCGGCGGCGGAAGCGATGTCGACCGCGACGATCTCCGGTGGCATCGCACGCAGCGCACTTTCGCGGCCGGCCTTAAGCGCGCGCAGCGCCTGCGCGAGGGCATCGCGATGGCGTCCGCGAGAAATCGCAATCTCGCTTTCGGCGCCCGGACCCGCCAGCGCATCGATGGTGCTCGCAAGCTCCTGGCGGAGCCGCTCCAAACCATCGGCGGTGAGCGCGGACATTGCCAGCGTCGGCATCGAGAGGCCGGCCGCGTGTAATGCTGAAATACTGAAGAGCACCGGCAGGTCGCTTTTGTTCAGCACCGCTACGCCGCAGCGATGGTCACATAACGCGACGATTGCAGCATCGTCGCAATCAAGCGCGCGCGACGAATCGAACACCGCGATCAGCAGGTCGGCTTCCGCGACCGATCGGCGAGTGCGTTCGATTCCGAGCCGCTCCACCTCGTCGCCGCCTTCGCGCAGGCCGGCGGTGTCGAGAATGGTAAGCGGCATGGGCCCCAGCTGGATGGTGTCTTCGATCACGTCGCGGGTGGTGCCGGGAATCTCGGTCACAATCGCCCGATCGGTGCCGAGGAGAAGATTGAGCAGGCTCGACTTGCCGACATTGGGCTTACCGATAATTGCGGCGCGCGCACCGTCTCGCGCCAGGCGCCCGCGTGCGAAGCTATCGTGCAGAATTGCGACATCGCCGATGATCTGCTCGATCTCGCCAGCGAGTTGGCGGCGCGAGGGCAGCCGGATGTCCTCGTCGGAGAAATCGATCTCAGCCTCGAGATGGGCGCGGATGCCAACGACTTTCTCCCTGAGTCCGCGGACCTTTTGCGCAAGCGCGCCGGAGAGCAGCGCGAGTGCCTGCCGCAGCCCCGCCTCTCCACGCGCATTGACGAGGTCATCGACCGCCTCGGCCTCGGTAAGGTCCATCCGGCCATTTAAGAATCCGCGACGAGTGAACTCGCCGGGTTCGGCCAGGCGGGCTCCGCGCGAGACTACTAGACTCACAATCCGCCGCACCAGGAAGGGACCGCCGTGAATCTGAAGCTCGGCGACATCTTCGCCGGTAAGGCTCGCCGGCGCATGCATGAAGAAGGCAAGCGCGCGGTCCAGCAGCGCGCCACTGTCCGGATCGATCACATGACCGAAATAAACCCGCCGCGGTTTGAGAGCGGCGTGATGCGACGGCTTCCAGATAGCCCGCAGGATTGCGAGCGCAAGCGGCCCGGAAAGTCGGATGATTGCTACCGCACCCGCTCCAGGAGCAGTCGCGGGCGCCACGATCGTATCGCGGATATACATTCCCGGCTGCTTAACCGCCACCGGTCAGAGGTTCAACCGCTAGTGAGCCGCTGGCCGTCCTCACAATGGAAACCAATTGGTTGTGATGCCTCGCTGCGGATTCCAGGCTTCTAAGCGGATGCGAAGAGTTCATCGCGGCCGCAGCAGCCGCCGTAATTTCACAGAACGTTCAGGTTGCCCGTATGGCGGTGGTTTGCGAGCACTTTGCGCACCGCGCGCCGAACACGGTCGTCTGGGTCCTGATAGAGACTCTCCAGCACCCGCACAATTTCCCCATGATAGAGAACCGGCGATCCATCGCAAAGCACATGTACCGTCCAGCGACGAACCGCAGCATCGGGGTCGGCGGCCATCTCCAGAACCCGTTTCCAGACTTCAGAAACTTTGGTTTTCAGTTCGCATGGGCAGAGCGCGTGGAGTGCTTTGCGGCGCTCCCGCGGGTCAGGACTATGAGTGAGTTCAAGCCAGTCCGGAATATCGCTCTTGCCAGTTCGCACGACCTACAAGTTGCTCTTTCGCGACCGAGGCCGCACCATCGGTCCCTCGGGCAGTCAACCGAAGCCACCACACAGAATACCGTGTTTGGTCCCCGGGTGGCAGACTCGGGCCAAATCGTCGCCACTTTGGCCGCGGCTCCGCGCCGCCGAGGCGTGCGAGATTCGCTCAATGAGCCCTGTTAAGCAAACGGCCCAGGTGCTGCACGAGTCCCTTGCCCGAATCCTGTCAGTGTGGTTCGATCGCGGCTATCTCTCAAGGGAAATTCTGAAGTAAAATCGCGCTTTTAGAACCTAACTCCCCGAGGCCACGGCCCGGGCAGGATAAAATTGGCCCCTGATGAAAAGGACCTACCAGCCTCACAATCGTCGACGAAAACGCACCCACGGGTTCATGGCTCGCATGGCGACGCCCGGTGGACGCAAGATTCTGAAACGCCGCCGCGCCAAGGGACGCAAACGGCTGAGCATCTCAATCCCGCAGAAACAGCCAGGGTAGCTCGGCACCGCTCGCCACAGGGCTTCAGCAAAACCAACCGGTTGCATCGAAGCGCCGAGTTCCTGCGCCTCCAACGCAAGGGCATCCGCGCTCAAAGCAAACACTTCGTGCTCTACGCGGGAAGGTTGGGAGACGAAGCCGAACGGCGGCTGGGAATCACCGTGTCGCGCCGAATAGGTAACGCTAGCGTGAGAAACCGACTGAAGCGCCGGGTCCGGGAATGCTTTCGCACCAAACTGCGCATGGCGATTCCGGAAGGGGTCGCCACGGTGATCGTTGCACTCTCTGGAGCGGGCGTGCTCGACACATCGGCTATCAATTACGAGCTTGCGGCTGCTACCTTGAGTGTCGTCAAGCGCCTCGAGGCGGGTGATGGGTGACCGTCGCATGCCAGCGAACCTTACCCCGCACCCCTTCTCCGAATCGGAAGTGGAACCAAACTCAAAAGGGAAATTCTTTCAAGGCTTACTCTCCAGTTCCCGCACGGGATGGGCGCTTAGAGGCTGGTTTGCGCCTCTGCCGAGGGAGCGGAAGGGACCACAGCGCGGACTTGCGCTACTGGCGCTCGGATCGCTCTGGCTTTACCGCTTCACTCTTTCGCCGCTGCTTCACGCTCTTTTCGGTCCTTCGTGCCGGTTTGAGCCTTCCTGTTCCCGGTTTGCAACCGATGCGATCCGTGAACACGGACTAGGTCGCGGGGCAGCAATGACTATTAAGCAGCTTGCGCGATGCCATCCGTTGGGTGGCCATGGCTACGACACTGTTCCGGCGACGGGGCACAGTAGGAAGAGATAATTTTGGATACCAGCCGCCTAATTCTCGCCGTAGTCCTGTCGTTGGGGCTTATCTTTATCTACCAGGAGCTGGTCTTGAAGCGGATCAGTCCGCCCCCTGGCCCGCAGGAGCAGTTGGCGCAACAGCGCGCAACTGAGGTCATCCCCACCTCCCCTTCGACGGCAGCGACCATCGAGCAAAACGCCGCGCAGCCGTTGTCCGCGTCGATTTCGGGTATCACCTCGCTTCAGCCCGCCGGGCCCCCGGTGCCCGAACGGCTCGTCACCATCGAGACTGATCAGTACGTCGCTCAAATCACGAGCCGCGGCGGGCGGATCAAGAGCTTTCGGCTGAAGCACTACCTGGAGACCGCTTCGCCGGACAGCGGATGGTTCGAGTTGGTCCCTCAGACGGGTGAGTACGTGCTGCCGCTGGGTGCCATCCTTGCGCGCGGGGACCAGGTGCTGACCGATTCCGCGCTGGACTACTCCATTTCGCCGTCGCAGGGCGTCCGCATCGCGGCGGACGAAGGTACCAAGCTGGTTCTAAACGCGCAGGCAGCGGACGGGACCACCATCGAGAAGACGCTCCTTTTTCACGGCGACTCTTACGCTTTTACGACCGATCTGAAGGTTTCCGGTGGCCCGAAAAACGACGCGATCGGGCTTGCGTTGAGCCAACCCCTCAACCCACACGCCGGGTACTATGATATTCCGGAGTTGCAGGCATACGTGACCGGGAAGGCGATAACGGAAGCCGAAAAAGCCTTGCGCAAAGGGGTCGCCCCCGTAACCGGCAACATCACCTACGCCGGATTCGGCGATCGTTACTTTCTCAGCGCCTATCTGCCCGCGACTTCGAGCGCGGGGACCCTGATGATGACTTTTGCCAACGAGCAGGCGCTCGCGCGGATGCTGTTTTCGGGAAACGATCGGCTGAGCGCCCGGGTTTACATGGGTCCCAAGCTGCTGGAGGCTCTAGAAGCCGTCGACCCCGCATTGGAGAAGTCCATCAACTTCGGTTGGAGCGGCTTGCTCGCGATTATCTTTTTGCGCGCGCTCAAGCTCTTTCATCAAATCGTCCCCAACTACGGCTGGGCCATTATCCTGGTGACTGTGATGTTGCGGCTGCTGATGTTGCCGATCTCCATCAAGAGTCAGCGGTCGATGATGAAGATGCAGCGGCTGCAGCCGCAGATGGAACGGATGCGCGAGCGTTTCAAGGACGACCAGGAGCGCTTACAGCGCGAAATGGTGGATCTCTACAAGCGCAACCACGTGAACCCGGTGGGCGGATGTTTGCCGATGCTGCTGCAACTACCGATCTTTATCGGCCTCTACGAAGCCCTCCTGAATTCGGTGGAGCTGCGTCACGCGCCGTTCATCTGGTGGATCAAGGACCTCTCGGCCCCCGATTGCCTGCCGGTGTCGTGGATGCCGCAGATACCGTTCATGCACTGCCATGGGATTCCGGTGCTGGTGCTCGCAATGGGCGCCAGTACCTTCTTTCAGCAGTGGATGACGCCGACCTCGCCGGACCCAAATCAGCAGCGAATGATGATGTTGACGCCCCTGATTTTCACCGTCATGTTCGTCAATTTTCCCGCCGGGCTTTCGCTATACTACTTCGCGTCAAACGTGCTGGGTGTTGTCCAGCAGGTCTTTCTTAACCGGGAATTCAAAAACAGTCCTGTGACCGCATGAGCACCAACGAACCAATCGAAATCGCAGCCACTACCGTAGACGAAGCTATCAAGCAAGCACTCGAACAGCTCGCCGCGCAGGAAGATGACGTGGTGATCGAAGTTCTCGCCACACCTCGCGCCGGAGTGCTTGGACTCGGTGCACGCCAGGCACGCGTACGCGTGACGCGGCGCACCTCGAATGTCGTAACCTCGGGAGTTCAGTCGCCGCCGCCGGCTCCTGCCGTCGATCGCCATCCGCGTGAGCCTGCTGCCGCTGAGGCGCACGACGGCGAAGAGCGTCCTCAGGCGCAACGCGAAGCCGTGGACCTCGACCAGCTGGCGCAGGAGGCGCGTGAGGTCCTCAGCAAGGTCCTCCAGTTAATGGACGAGCGGGCCGAGGTGCTCCGGACCCAAGGTGATCCCGAGTCAGTCGAGCTTGAGATCAAGGGCGATGGGTCCGGGATTCTAATCGGCCGCCACGGCCAGACCCTCGACGCGCTCGAATACCTAGTCAATCGAATCGTGGCACGGCGAATTCGCGACGCCGCTCCGGTGGTGCTGGAGACCGAATCCTACCGGGCCCGCCGCCGCCAGCAGTTGCATCGCATGGCGCTCTCGATGGGCGAGCGGGCCAAGCGAGATCATCGACCGATGACGCTGGACCCGATGCCGCCGCGAGATCGGCGGGTGGTGCATCTGGCGCTGAAAGACGATCCGATGCTGACCACCCGATCGAGCGGTGACGGGTTTCTGCGCTCGATCGAGATTGTGCCGGCCGGCGGTGGCCAGCGCCGGGAACGCGAACGCGGCGGTGGCGGTGGAGGCGGCGAAAGTCGCGGACGGAGGCAGGAACGCCCCGAACCCCCGGAACCAATCGGCGAGCAGGGTGGCTTCAAGCACGGTCAGAAGCGCATTGTGTGAGGTGCTTCGTCGGTTTCGCAACTCGCTCTGCTACTAACCGGACGCGAGATAGGCGAGGCAATATTCCAGGCTGAACTGGTCAACCGCGCGCTGAGTGTCGACGCCTTCCTTTGGCGTGAACGATGCGCCGCGTCTGCCCGTTATCATTCGAGGTTCGCACTCGCCCTTATGCGCAAAACCTGATGCCTCGCTCTCTTTGAGTGACAACGGACTGACACAACCCAGGATCGTCGGCCCACAGGCGCACAGCTGTCCGAACGAGGGAATTCGTTCCCCGACCGCGGAGCGAAACTTTCGCGGGGATGGTTTTCGCCGCGCTGCGGTTCTCCTGGCCGAGACTAGCGCCCGTCATCACCTCCAGGATGCAGCACCGCCTGATAAGAAAAACCGGCGCGACCCTTTCGGACCGTGCCGGTTTTTTGCTTAGCGATGAGCTTTGCGTCGTCTAGCGGATCGCGGACCGGACGAGAGCATCGGTGGTAAAGAAACTCTTGTCGACCGCGCCCATGTTGATGTACCAGCACTCGCGCTCCGGCGTCTCGATGCCCGGCAGATAGCACATCGTCGCCTGTCCCGACTGCACGTCGGTCGATACCGCACCAACCACGAACAGCCGCTTGAACGGATAGATCGCCACGCGCGCATCCGGCACCGGACGATCGCGATACGCTACCCAGTAGATGTGGCTGCGGAAGAGCCGGCCACTGCGATCGTAGGTGTCGATGTACGGGTTGAACCAGACTTCCGAGTCCTCGTACAGAACGGTGCGGGAATCGATCGGGTTGATCTTACCGGGGCGAGGGGTCGCCTCGACCACGTACATGTGGCGCATCTCCCAATTTTCCGGGCACGCGCTCGCACCACCGTCCGTCGCACAGCGGACTTCGGGCGAATGCTCCGCGTGAACCGTCGCGAGCATGTTCTTCTCGCCGAGCAGCTTGTAGTTGTACTCTTCGGTCTTCGCGTTGAACCCCGAGTAGTGATCCGGATCCCACGAGAACGCGGCGGTCCCCGAGGTGGACGCCGAACTCAGGATTGATTCGTCGACGCGACGAACGCGACGGCTGCCAGAGCCGATGCTCCAGGTGTCATCACCGCGGTTTCCACCGTCATAGCGCCAGCGGATAAAGCCGACGCCACGAATTTCCATCGGCGCCAGCACCGGGTACAGGCCGAAGATCCACAGCCGCTTGGTCATTTTGTAGTCGGGATCGATCGGCATCGGCTCGACTTCGGTGCGGCCCACCAGGTCGTAGCCCATGTAGTGACCAATCTGGAAGTATTCGATCTGCTGTTGCTGCGCGCCTTTGGCCTGGTACTCGGTATCGCAGTCGTAGAAACGCAGATCGTAGTCGTCTGAATAGAAGGGCTTGTACACCAGGTTCCACACGACCTTGGTTCCAGCGTACGGGTCGTTTGGATCGATCAATGGGAACGGCTGTCCCGCCACGTACCCCACCAGGCTGCGGTGATCGTCCGTAAGCCTGACCTGGCCAGAATACTTTTCGGTTGCATCCTTGTAGGGCGGGGGCCAGTCGACGCGCTCGGTCGGGACGATCTTCATGCTCATCCCGTGCTCGACCTTGTAATAGACGCCGGGCGACAGCAGGTCTTGGACCTTGGTCGCGTTGGCCGGGGTGATGAAATCTCCCGGCCTTACTTCTGCATAACTCCTCGGACTAAAGACTAGCAGTGTTAATGTCGCCAGAACTCCGACCGTTCCGGCACTCAACCAACTACGCGCGCTCCTGTGCATACGCAGCCTCCTCTAGGCAATTTGCGGCTTAAAACCGCGGCATTCGGTTCCCCAAGCGTGCGCTATTATTAGTCCCGAAAACCTTCCGGCGTCAACACACTAATATTGACCGCGTCGTTTCCTAATTTCGGTGCGTACCTACGCGATAATGAATGAGAAGTTTTCTAATATCGGAAGAAGTATGTCTTCGCTATACAGCAGGCGGGACTAATGGACAGTTCTTCACGGCGAGTCCGGAACGCGATTCGGACATGAGCGGTGGCGCAGTGGTGCAACTCAAGGGGTGCGCCAGTGCGGTTTTTAGCGCCGCGGGCTTACCGCGATTTTGACTGGCGCGGTGCAAGGAGACCGCGCCAGTCACCCCCAGGATTCAGGACCTCAGCGAATTGCGGCCCGAACCAGAGCGTCGGTGGTAAAGAAGCTCTTGTCGACCGCGCCCATGTTGATGTACCAACACTCGCGCTCCGGGGTCTCCAAGCCCGGCAACCAGGCCATTGTGGCCTGACCCGACTGCACGTCAGTTGAGACTGCGGCTACAACGAAGAGCCGCTTGAACGGATAGATCGCGACTTTCGCGTCCGGCACCGGGCGATCGCGATACGCTACCCAGTAGATGTGCGAGCGGAAGAGTCGACCCTGACGATCGTAGGTGTCAATGTACGGGTTGAACCAGACTTCCGAGTCCTCGTACAGAATGGTGCGGGAATCGATCGCGTTGATCTTACCCGGACGAGGTACTGCCTCGACCACGTACATGTGGCGCATCTCCCAAGCTTCCGGACACGCGCTCGCACCACCATCCGTTGCACAGCGGACTTCGGGCGAATGCTCCGCGTGAACCGTCGCGAGCATGTTCTTCTCACCGAGCATTCTGTAGTTGTACTCTTCTGTCTTCGCGTTGAATCCCGAATAGTGATCCGGATCCCACGAAAACGCGGCGGTCCCCGCGGTGAACGCCGAGCTCAGGCTTGATTCGTCGAGACGACGAACGCGACGGCTGCCGGAGGCTATGCCCCAGGTGTCATCGCCTCGGTTTGCGCCCGCATACCGCCAGCGGATGAACCCGACTCCGCGAATTTCCATCGGAGCGAGCACCGGATACAAGCCGAAGATCCAGAGGCGGTTGGTCATCTTGAAATCCGGATCGATCGGCATAGGCTCGACCTCGGTGCGGCCCACCAGGTCGTAGCCCATGTAGTGACCGATCTGGAAATATTCGATTTGTCCCTTCTGCGGGCCTTCGGCCTGATACTCGGTGTCAGCGTCGTAAAAGCGCAAGTCGTAGTCGTCGGAGTAAAACGGCTTGTAGACCAGGTTCCATACGATCTTCGTTCCGGCGTAGGGGTCATTCGGATCGATCAACGGGAAAGGTTGTCCCGCAACGTAACCCACCAGGCTGCGATGATCGTCGGTCAGCCGTACCTGACCTGAGTACTTTTCCGTTGCATCCTTATACGGCGGGGGCCAGTCGATACGCTCGGTCGGGACTATCTTCATAGTCATCCCGCGCTCGACCTTGTAGTAAACGCCAGGCGATAGCAGATCCTGGACCTTTGTTGCATTAGCCTTGGTGATGAAGTCCCCCGGCTTCACCTCTGCCGAACTCCTTAGGCTCGTGGCGAGAACCATTAGCATCGCAACGCTTACGATGGATGCGATTTTAGACCACTCCAAAAATCTGGGTGTGCGCATACGCGGCCTCCTGTCGAGCTTTTGGTGGCTGGGCTTGCCTCAGCCTTCCCCGAAATGGGACATTTAGTCCGCTCCGACCGAAAGATCAAACGCTAATATTGACCGCGTGGTTTCCTAATGAATGTATGAATTCAACTCAGTACTGAACGTGTCGTTTTCTTATCGATGGGGAAGTCTAACTTAAGCTCTCCGCATTGGGGGCCCGTGACCTAAAGGTGCGGCATCAAAATGAGGGACAAAAAAGCAGGCACGACCCGCAAGGCCGTGCCTGCTGTGGTTCGTACGCGGATTTTGACAATGTGGCCTGAGAGCCCCACATTGATAATCAGAACAGGTCCACCCTCCCCGAGGTTTGATAGTCCCTTCCTTTGGATCGTAACCGCCCGCCTTTCACTCCATGAGCGTCATTGAGATGCGCGTCTGCCCGTACATTGTGCGATTAGCGTTCCTAAACGCGATCCCGGTTTCGGTTCCTCAACGAATAGCGGCACGCACCAATGCGTCGGTGGTAAAGAAACTCTTGTCGACCGCGCCCATGTTGATGTACCAGCACTCGCGCTCCGGCGTTTCCATGCCTGGCAGATAAGCGACGGTCGCCTGTCCAGACTGAACGTCGGTTGATATTGCGGCCACCACGAACAGCCGCTTGAACGGGTAGATCGCCACGCGGGCGTCAGGAACCGGACGATCGCGGTAGGCCACCCAGTAGATGTGCGTGCGAAAGAGCCGGCCGCCCTGATCGTAGGTGTCGATGTACGGGTTAAACCAGATCTCGGAGTCTTCGTACAGCACGGTGCGCGAGTCGATCGGATGCACAATGCGAGGACGCGGTGTGGCCTCAACGATGTACATATGCCGCATCTCCCATGCCTCCGGACACACACTCGCGCCCCCATCTGTTGCACATCGGACCTCAGGCGAGTGCTCTGCATGGACGGTGGCAAGCATGTTCTTCTCGCCAAGCATTTTGTACTCATACTCTTCTGTCTTCGCATTGAATCCCGAGTAATGATCGGGGTCCCAGGAAAAAGCTGCCGTGCCCGAGGCTGCCGAAGAGCTCAAGATAGACTCGTCGAGGCGGCGAACCCGGCGTGAGCCTGCACCGAGGCTCCAGGTGTCGTCGGCCCGATTGGCACCTGCGTAGCGCCATCGAATGAAGCCAGCGCCCCGAATCTCCATCGGCGCCAGCACTGGATACAAGCCGAAGATCCAGAGGCGGTTTGTGATCTTGAAATCCGGATCGATTGGCAGCGGCTCGACTTCGGTGCGGCCCACGAGGTCGTAACCCATGTAGTGGCCAATCTGAAAGTACGCTACCTGGTCTTTTTGGGGTCCCTTGGCCGTGTATTCTGTATCACCGTCGTAAAAACGCAGGTCATAGTCGTCGGAGTAGAACGGCTTGTAAACCAGGTTCCATACGATCTTGGTGCCGGCATATGGGTCGTTCGGATCGATCAGCGGGAATGGTTGGCCTGCTACATACCCGACCAAGCTTCGA
>DASXMJ010000023.1 GCA_036495685.1 Candidatus Binataceae bacterium
TGGGGTCGGCTCGCCGCCCAACGCGTTGGCGATAAAGTAGAGGCGATGGTCGGAGTCGTCGGCGGTGCGAACCGGGAATCGGGAAGAACGCCTAGACCCCTCTCTGCGCTGGGAAACTGAACCGTCCGCCAAGACTCGCGCGCTGGAAAGACTTATTGATTCCGATTGCCTTTTCGCGCGCGGGCAGGACGTGGCGATCGTGCTCGATGGCTGAGAATTCGTACGTCCGCCGCGAAAATTTCCCGCCCTGAATCGGCAAGTAGACCATGCGGGCGGGACCTAAATGACCCCGCCCGCAGGGTCTTTAAGGTTCCCCCAACCCGAAGCACTCAGCGCTAGTTCAGTGCCCCGCACGGGCCATGGCCTCGGTGGTAAAGAATTCCCGGTCAACCGCGCCCATGTTGATATACCAGCATTCGCGCTCCGGCGAGTTCGGACTCGGAAGATAACAGGTAGTCACCAGACCCGACTGCACATCGATGCTCGATGCCGCCACTACGAACTGACGTTTAAATGGATAGACTGCGACCTTGGCGTCGGGAACCGGCCGGTCGCGGTAGGTCAGCAGGTAAATCTGCGTCTTCCAGAGCTCGCCCTTGCGGTCGTAGCTGTCGACGTACGGATTGAACCAGCCCTCCCCGTCAATGTAGACGACGGTTTTGGATTGCAGCACACCGGTGATGCGCTCGGGACGCGGGGTTACTTCCACGATATATTCGTGCCGCATTTCCCAATTGTCGGGACACGCAGTCGCGCCCCCGTCGCTGGGGCAAGGCTGAGCCGGGGATTTGGCGGCGTTCACGCATCCGAGCATGTCGCGCTCGCCGACGAACTTGAAATTGTACTCTTGGAGCTTCGCCCCGAAGCCGCCGGCATGGTCCGCATCCCAGGTGTTGAGCCCGGGCGACGACGACATGATGACCTCGTTGACGCGCCGCACGCGGCGAACCTCCGGAAGGTATGCCCACGCGTCATCGGCCCGCATTGGATCCCAGTAACGGAAGCGCAGACCACCGGCCCCGCGTTCGTTCGCCGGCTGGATAATCGGATAAGCGGCCGAGCGCAGCCATATGCCCGAGACCTTGAAATCGGGATCGGTGGGGAGCGGCTCGACCTCGGTGCGCCCAATTTCCGAGTAACCCGCGACGTGGCCGATCAAGGAATTGAGAAGCTGAACCTGGGGGTGTCCGGGATTGAAGTTCACGACCTGGCATTCGAAGAAGCGCAGGTCGTAATCGTCCGTCGCGATAGGACGAAACGCAGAGTTCCACATGATTTTGGTGGCAACGTCCGCATCGTTGGGGTCGAGGAGCGGGAACGGCTGCCCGGCGACGTAACCCTCGATGGTTCGATGGTCGGCGGAAAGGCGAACCTGACCGGAATATTTCTCCGTGGCGTCTCTGTAGGGTGGTGGCCATTCGATTCGCCCCGGTGCCACGATATGCATCTCCATGCCGCGCGTTACTGCATAGTAGGTGCCCGGACTCACCAGCGATTGGATACTGGCGGCATTGGCCTGCGTGATAGTGTCACCCGGACTTACGCAGAGGGCGGGACGCGTGGATAGCCCGAGCGCAAGCAACGAGAACGTCATCACGGCCGCAAGGCGGCTCCCTACCTTAGGCATGTTTGGCACCTATCGAATGTTAGAGAGGGCATTTTGTCTGCGGGATGCATACACAAAGCTACCCGCAAAGGCAACTCGTGCTTGCGCGCAACCGTGGCGGGACGAGACTCGCCTTAGCACGGAGGCTTTTGCCACAGTCGAGGACCGCGCGAAAAAACCTCCGCCCGGAGAGGTCACAGGTCGCCTGCGGGCGGAGCGGTTCGCCGGACACTAAGACGATGGCGTCAGCGCGGCTACCAGGACCGAGCCAGTGCAAGGTCTTCGCGATTGCTCGCGACTGCGCTGGTGGTGGGGTTCCCGTGCCGGGTGCTTTCGTATCTGTGGTTTCCGGTGCAGGATGGTGTCGCAGAATTCACGCGTGTGTGCACCCATGATCGAGCAGGATTCGGATGGAGCGAACCGGCGCGCTTGCCCTTAAGCATGTCGCAGCGGGTAAAAGAACTTCACCCCCTGCTCTCGAGGGCAGGAGTCCCGGCCCCTTCGTGATGGTGGGACATTCGTATGGCGGAGCGCTGGTTCACCTCTTCGCGCATGACTATTCCGACCAAGTTGTCGGCCTGGTCCTGGTCGACTCCACCGAAGAAATCCTCGCGAGCAACACGCCCTTTCAGGATGCGATCAAAACTCAACTCGCCTCCCTCAATCCAAAAAAATCAGAGTCGCAATTCGGCATCACTCGTTTTCGCTCGAGGAACGACCCCGTACTTGCAACTGCGTTTTCGCCCCCTGCCTATGTTGCCGAGACTTCTGACGTGTCTCTATCGATGCTTGGGATCCGCGCGGAAATGAGAGGGCTAGGCGGTCCTGGGGCTTTGGGCGACCTGCCGCTCGCAGTTCATTAGTCACGGAGAGCCGATTGACGAAACCCCCGCCAGGATGCCCCTCGGGCAATTCGAACGGCAGTGGCAGACGGCCTAGGAACGGTTGGCCAAATTGTCCTCGAAGAGTTAACTGGTCATCGCCAAGCGCAGCAGTCGCAACGTCCAACTCTCGTGACCGGGACTCATCGTCGAGGAAATAAATCTCCTGGATCGCGGCGCTTCGCGAACATGTGCCGCTGAGCCAAAGCCGCGGGACTCCCGAGTAAAAATTCGACCGCCGTGAGCGAGGTCGATGAGGTCCGCTTTTTGGTGAGCTTCAGCGCGCTCAGAAATTGTGCCGGTAGGTCACGAAATTGTCGGTTACGCGAGCACCGAGGCTCTCTGCGGTGCGGCGCGATGCCCAGTTGTCGTCGAGCACCAGCGTGTAGCCCGCGTAGCGCATACCTTGTTGCGCCATGGTAAGAAACGATCGTGCGGCCATGGTCAGAGCAATCCCGTGGCCTCGTGCGCTTTCCGTCACCCCGATATTGATGAGGGCGCCGCGGGTACCGCCACCACGGTCGGGGTCGAGCGTGACCCCATGGTTGATACGCGCGAGCATGGTGCTCCAGTCGGGCACCGAGAAAACCGCTCCGATCACCTCACCTTGGACTTCGGCAATGATCGATAAGTCCGCGACCGCGGTGTCGCCCAGCGAAACCAGCATCGGACGTACCTCCGCACGGGTCACCGGGTTC
Source organism: Candidatus Binataceae bacterium (assembly GCA_036495685.1). NCBI lineage: Bacteria > Candidatus Binatota > Binatia (SeqCode) > Binatales (SeqCode) > Binataceae (SeqCode) > Binataceae bacterium (SeqCode). Next base: position 3,186 of record DASXMJ010000023.1, read on the forward strand.
CATCCCCAATGGCGCACGAATGCGGCGTTGGTTACTTCGGTCCAGGCGTCGATGGCGGCGAGAAAGCCGTATTGCCGCCAGCTTTTGATGCTCACCCCGCGAGCCAGCGTTGCGTCGACAATGTTCCGGTAGCGCGACTGCATCGCGCTATCGAGCGGAGCGGTGTAATCGACTTGGCCCTTCTCGACCTCGAAGCCAGCTTCCTTGAGATAGCAGTGGTAGTAGGCAGGATTGCCCCGCAGCAGGAATGAGGGTAGGCGCTCGTAGTTGTCGATTGCGTAGGGGTAGTCGAGAAAGGCGGCAAATCCGCTGCGCACCGCCACCATCCCGCGCGTACGCAGCCATTCCATCGCCGCGCGAAGCATGGCTACGGTCGCCTGGTTCTCTTCTTCCAGCGCCTCGAAATGAATCAGGTGTCCGAGCCGTTCGTTCCAGTGATCGTTGTAGCGGCGGTTTACCACCGCGCTCACTCGCGCCACCATCTGCTCCCCGCGCCACGCGCAGAACCCGGCAATGTCTAGATAGGGTGCGACCGGAGTGCGCCGCGTGAGGAAATCGATTTCGTTCTGAACATCCGGCGGCCACCAGGCAGGGCGTCCCGCGTAGACCTGGTATGGCAACCGCGCAAATTCTTCGAGTGCGTGCCGGCTGCTGACCTGCTCGACCCGAGGTTCGCCCCCGGACGTGATGATTGATCTGCCGAATGCCATTGGCCGTTGCCAGTCAGCGTGCGGTTGAGAATAGCACCATGGCAACTCAAGGATCATCGCCTTGGCAGGCGGGCGGTCACCCTCTTGCGCCTCAGGTGCGTACCTTGGCCGCCACCTCAGTCAGCGCCTCGCCTTCCGGGGACGAAGCCTCTCCTCATTCGGCTCAGCAGCTTCGGGGCGCTGGCTGAATGCCTTCATCAGGTTGGGTACCGTCGGAAAGGTCTTGCGGATTTCGGAATAGATTTCGGCGAGCCTGCCGCCTGCTCTTCAGAAACGGTAGGAATCCACGCCTCATCGAAGTCCCCCTGAGGGCCTTTCGATCCAAGACATCGCTACCACATCGCGCCGAAGACTTGTGGAGCGCCCTACTTCAATCACGTTTGCAGCCCCTGCCTGCTATTGTACGGCCTGTGTGTGGAGCTGAGATCGCAAGCAAACCCCAGTCGCTTCCTGCGGGCGAGGCTGGCCTTGCTGGGGGTGGGCGACTTGCAGCAGAGGCGATCGCCCTGATCTACATCGGGGTTATCGCATGGATCGCGTCCGCAACCGGAGCATTCTACGTACTGTTCCCCGAGCTCGGTGCCCTCTCGCACGATGTTTTCACCCGACCGCGCGGCACCTGGGCCAGAGCGCCGGTTCTGCTTGCTATCACTCCGCCGCTGGCCGGAGCGATCGGAATCGCGATAACGCGCACGCTGCCATATGGAATGCTTTCCGTGCTGACGGTGGTGTGCACTTCGATGCTCCTGATCGTCGCGCTGAAGTCTCCGATCGCGCCGTCCATCTCGGCAGGACTGCTACCTCTGGTGCTGGGTGTAAAGAGCTGGTGGTACCCTCCGGCGATTCTGTTCGGGACAATTCTCCTCGCCGCGCTGGCAAGTGTGTGGCGTCGCTATTGGGAGCGGGACCACTATACAAGCCGGCTCGCCGACCGCACCGAAGACGCACTCGAACGTTCGCCGCATAACTACCGCGATTTGCTCCCGCTCATCGCTTTCGTCGCGGCGGCGACCGCCGCGGTTGAGCTGACAAACCTTCGTTTCATTTTGTTTCCGCCGCTGGTCGTCATCGGATTCGAAATGTTCGGACATCCTGAAATATGCCCGTGGGCGGCACGCCTCCTGGTTCTACCCGTGGCATGTTTTCTCACCGCAGCTGCGGGATTGATTCTTTTCAAACTCGTGGGCGGCAATCCGCTGACGGCCGTGCTGGCCATGGCGGCAGGAATCGCGGTGCTGCGGGTTTTAGATCTTCACGTTCCGCCGGGCCTTGCAGTGGCCTTACTCCCGATGGTGATGGACCATCCGACCTATGCCTACCCGTTCTCGGTCGGGATCGGCACACTCTCGATGACGCTATGGTTTCGGGGATGGAAGGCGCTGGCAACCAGACACTTCCCGGGCCACCCCGCCTGACAACCTCGCCCTCGCTCCTTGATTCCGGACCAAGCGTTGCATGCCATTGCCCTGGGCAATAGACGCTCGAACCGTGATGCATGCAGCCGAATGAGTTTATTGCGGCCGGCTCAAGATGACGAGCGTGGCTGGTCCCGCTTCCCCCTGGCAGCCCGAGTGATGAGTCCCTCGGCCAGCCAGCGCGCAAGGGTGTCACGGATTGCCTGCGGGGCCTGATCCGGCGAAAGACCCCCGGCGAGAACCTCACAGACCTTGGCGAACTTGGTCGTACGCCCAAGAATCGCGAGCGCGGCAGCTTCGTTGGAACCGATTTCGCGATAGAACACTCGCGAATTTCGACGCGACACCAATATCCGATTGCGCTCGCGCCCGGGCGACTTCCAACCACGTTTCTCCTCGACCGCCCGCACAACCTCAGCAACCCGCCATTGCGCGCGCAAAACCGCACTGGCCGGGATTCTGCGCATCTTAACCGCACCCCAGAGCTCCGGCTGGAGCGCGTTCATCTCCGCTGCTTCGAGCAAGCACGCGTCCGCAGCGCAAAAGACGTCGGTGATCGCGCGCTCCAGCATTGCGAGGTCCGCAACAAACGGCGCCTCCGCGCGTAACGGATGCCCGCGCAGAAAATTGGCCAGAAATTTTCCCGCCCCCCGCACCGATGGCTCGCTGGGCCGATGTTCGATGAGATAGGCGGTGATTAAATTATGGAAGTTGGCTTCACCCAGCACCGCCAAGGTCGCCGGGTAATCCTCCTTGAGTACTTCCAGCAAGCGGTAGAAGTACATGTCGGCGTAAACGTCGACCCGAGCCTCGGCGGACAAGCGCTCGTCACCGTCGACGAGCGGCCCCAGCCTGCCCGCGGGCAGCGCGTGTTCGGCACCAAGTCCTTCGGCTACGCCGCTAGGCGCGGTGATAAGCCGATACAGGAGATTCTGCAGGTCTTTGAGCTGAAAACTCATCGCCAGTCATGTCCGCCGTGACGGTGGCTTCACAGATACGGCGCGCGCGTTCCGCAGTGTCGGCGAGCACACTGAACTCGGGAATGTTGTCGTCCCATTCGATCAGTGTGGATACTGCTCCAAACCGCCGCACCGCGCGCTGATATAGTGCCCACACTTCCTCGCGCACGGGCTGGTCGTGAGTATCGAGCAAGTGAGTACCATGATCGCTATGCCCGGCCAGATGAAACTGCACGACCCGCTCGACGGGAATCGCGTCGAGGTATAGTTCGGCGCTGAAACGATGATTGAAGGCGTTGACGAAAATATTGTTGATGTCGAGCAGAATGCCGCAGTCGGCCTGCTCGGTGACCGCGCGCAGAAACTCCCATTCACTCAGAGTCGAATCACGGAACGTCAGGTAGCTGGAAACGTTTTCCAGCAGTATCGGGCGTTCCAGAAAATCCTGCACTTCCCGGATTCGCTGCGACACGTGGCGAACCACCTCCGCCGTGTAAGGCAACGGAAGCAAATCATGGAGATTGTGTCCCGCGACTCCGGTCCAGCAGAGATGGTCTGAAATCCAGGCGGGCTCGAATCGCCTCGCCAGGGCGCGCAAATCAGCGAGGTACTTTCGGTTGAGGGGATCGGTGGTCCCAATGGAAAGCGAGACGCCGTGCAGGACAAGCGGGGCGCGGTCGCGCACCGCCGCAAGCACCTCCAGCGGACGGCCGCCGGCGACCATGAAATTTTCGGAAATTACCTCAAACCAGTCCATCGCCGGACGCCGCTCCAGGATATGGGCGTAGTGCTGCCGGCGTAGACCAACCCCAAAACCAAGAAACGGAAACGCAGAGCGCTTCATGAATGAAGATGCCGCCCGATGTTAGTGCGGACGAAGGAACTCAGTTCGTCGAAGACTTCTCCGGCTTACCTCCGTCTGCCTGACACTCCTTGCTGCTCGCGGTCATTACGAAACCCTTGCCCTTGCAGGCGTTCTGCCCTTGGCAACTGCTGGACACGGTTTTGCACGCACTCTGGCCCTTGCAGGAGTTTCCTCCCAGGCATTTAATCTGAGGAGCGCCACTGGAATCGCCGGCCGCATTTGCGACCGTCCCCGCAAACAGCAATGCAACCGCGGTCGCGAGAACGGCTCCCGTTAGTCTGATCTTGCTCATCGTCCAGTCTCCTTTTCGAGTGTCATCCAAGTTCCTGATGGGTTCAGGTCTCGCGGCTTAAGCCGAAATTCCGGCTGCGCGAAGAGTACTATACATCCCATACCTTGGGTGTCTAAACTGCGTTCCCCATCAAGTTATTCCCGGTTCCTCCAAATCGACGGGTCGGCTCCGCTGGAACCTACGGCGCCACGCTTAAGTTGGATTGGAAACATTCGGCTTTTTGGGAACTTTCTCAGCGAATGCGAGATTTTATCTGTGACGGATGCTATGGTTTTGAACTCCCATTATGGCGGCCAAGCGTGCGACCGGCGCGGAGAAACGCGAGCTGTTCGAGGCGGAGGCGCTTCCGCATCTCGACACCGTGTATGCGATGGCGGTGCGGTTGGTGCACAACGCCGACGATGCGAACGACTTGTTGCAAGAGACCGTGCTGCGCGCATGGCGTTTCTTCGATCACTTTCAACCGGGGACCAATTGCCGCGCCTGGTTGCTTACCATTTTGTTCAACAACTTCCGCAATGGCTACCGCCGCACATCGCGCGAACAGCCAGCATCGGCAACCAGCGACTTCGATCATCGGCTAGAGGCGGCCAGTCTTTCGGACCAGCGCCAGGAGGGGAATCCCGAAACCGCAGTTTCCGCACGATCGATGGATCGCGAAGTGGAAAGCGCCTTCAACTCGATGCCGGACGAATTTCGCTCGGCCTTGTTGCTCATCGATGTCCAGGAACTCAGCTACCGGGAAGCCTCGCAAGTGCTGGAAGTGCCGGTAGGCACCATCAAGTCGCGGGTATCGCGCGGACGTACGCTAATGCGCCAGGCCCTGCAGTCTTATGCCAAAGATAGGGGAATAATCCGGTCTTGACTCCAATGGATCGCAGGCCTAACTCCGAGACGATGCCGCTCTGTGGGAGCTCAGCGTCCCGGCGCTGACTATTAGAGGGGAATCGGTCAGAAGCTAATCGGGTGGATTGCGGCACTTACATAGAGCAGTTCCTTTCGGCGCACGCCGACGGCGAGTTGAGTGAGGACGAACTCCGGGCCGCCGAGGAGCATGTCGCCGGATGCGCAGCCTGCCGCGAGCGCTTAAAAGAAGAGCGCGCGCTCAAGCAGACCCTGCACGAGCATCTCGGCGCACTCAAAACACCCACCCAGGTTCGCGAACGTATTCGCCTGGCACTGGATCGTGAACAGGCGAGCGAATCCTTCCCTGAGCCGAGCCCGGCGGTCCGAGGTGCTTCGCGATCGAAGTGGTTGCGTCCCCGCATATGGGTGCCCGGCGCCATCGCGGCTCTGCTGGTAATCGGATTGACCACGCTGAGCACGTTCTCGCCACCCAGACATCCGGCCGTGCAGCTGGATCAGGCGTTGGAAGAAGCATTTTCAACTGATTCAGTTCCGCTGTTCGATGGAGGGGTCCGCCACCTCCAGAGTTTTGAGAAAAAGTTCGAGCCCAACGTGCCCTCGGGAAGCCCCGCTGACATTTCGGACGCCTATCTCGGGCACAAGATGCCCGGCTACTTATGGAACTTCGGTCCCTCGGGATTTCAACTGGCGGGCGGCCGGCTCGAGACGTTGCCTAGCGGCGACCTGGCTGCGTACACATTCTACCGCGGCGACAAGGGCGGTATTCTGTGCGTCTACGAGCACTTTCAGGGGACGTTTCCCGGGGGCCCGATACACGAAACCCACGAGCACTCCTACTACGTGTACAAAGGCTACTCGATTTGCATCAGCAAATATCCGCGCGGTGACTTCGTCTGCATCTTGATAACCCATCGCCCCATAGACGAGTTCATGCAAACGATCGCGGACTCGTCGATGTGAAGTCGGGGACCGGCGGATCCCTTTCTGAAGTAACGCAGCCGCCAGCGTTCAATCACCTGCCGCGCCCGCGGCAGCCGTCGAACGCAAACCGCCATCCTCAACGAAGCCGGGAGCGAACCTGAAACTCTGTAGACGCTCGCTGGATCCTTCCCCACCGGGGCGTCTGAACGCGCAAGAAACGCCCTGGAACGGACATCCGGTCCGGGTTTGAGCCTGCGGGAGTCGATAGCGCAAGCGGGTTTTAGCGCTCCACGATCGAGGAGATCCGCTCGGCTTCACGCTCCTTGGCATCAAAAAGGTGGAGTTGGTGAGGCTCGTGGCGGCGCGGGATCTCCACCGGGTAATTGCCCGTGAAGCACGCGTCGCAGAACTCCTCGCGCCCGCTATTGATGAACGAATAGAGCCCTTCCCAGCTCAGATAGCCCAGCGAGTCGGCTCCGATGTACCGACGAATTTCCTCGACCGAATGCGATGCGGCAAGCAGTTCCTCGCGAGTCGGCGTGTCGATCCCATAGAAACACGAATGGGTAGTGGGAGGCGCGGCGATTCGCATGTGTACTTCGCGCGCACCCGCCTCCCGCAGCATCGGTATGACCTTGCGTAGCGTGGTCCCTCTCACTATCGAATCTTCGATCAACACGATGCGCTTGTTGCGCAGCAACTCGGCCACCGGGTTAAATTTGATTTTGACGCCGAAATGCCGAATCGACTGGCGCGGCTCGATGAAAGTGCGGCCCACGTAGTGGCTGCGCACCAAACCCATTTCAAAGGGCAGGCCGGATTCTTCTGCGAACCCAAGTGCCGCCGCGTTTCCTGCGTCCGGGACCGGAACCACGATATCGGCCTCGGCAGGGCACTCCCGCGCTAGCGCGCGGCCTTGTGTCTTTCGCACCTGGTAGACGTTGCGTCCATACAGCAGGCTGTCGGGTCGTGCGAAGTACACGTATTCGAACACGCATCGCTTCGGCGGCGCGGGCGGGAAGGGTTTTATCGATCGAACTCCATTTTCGTCGATCACCAGCATCTCGCCCGGGTCGACCTCGCGAATGTATTCGGCGCGGACCAGGTCGAGCGCGCAGGTCTCCGACGCAACGATCGAGGCACCGTTGAGATTGCCAAGCACCAACGGTCGGAAGCCGTGTGGATCACGGACTGCTATCAGGCAAGACTCGGTAAGCACGACCAGCGAGTATGCGCCGCGCAGCTGCGCGAGCGCTTCGCTCACCTGGGCAACCAGCGTTGGCGCATGCGAGGAAGCGATCAGATGGATGATGACCTCGCTGTCCGAGGAAGATTGGAAGATCGAGCCATTGGCTTCGAGCCGTTCGCGCAGCTCCTGGAAGTTGACCAAGTTGCCGTTGTGCCCTACCGCCAGTCCACCGCGCTTGTACTCGACTACCAGCGGCTGACAATTCTTGATGGAGGTGGAACCGGTTGTTGAGTAGCGATTGTGTCCGATCGCGCTGGTCCCCTCCAGGCGCCCGATGATATCGCTGTTGAAGATATCCGCGACCAGTCCCATCCCGCGATGCGCAATCAACGCCTTGCCGTTGGAGGAGACGATGCCCGCGGATTCCTGTCCGCGATGTTGCAGCGCGTAAAGGCCGAGGTATGCCAGGTTGGCGGCCTCCGGATGGCCGTACACCCCGAATACCCCGCACTCCTCGTGGAAGGCGTCGAGGTTCGATTCCTCGACGCTCAGCACATCGACTTCAGTCATTGACGGCGAGCCTCTTCGGCAGCGCTTCTTCATAGCGACGCTCCAGTTCGCGCACATCTTCGTCCACCACCGGCACCAGCCGAAGCCGCGCTTCGGCCGTTACCCGTCCCAGCGAATGGCACTCAATTCCCCGGCTGGAGAAGATTTGCTCGAGCTGTCCCACGTCTTTAACCGATGACGATATTACTACCGTTGAGGCGCCCTCTCCGAACAATTCTGCTGTCGAGGTAAGGTCCCGCGCCGCGAAGTCCGCTTCCGCACCCACCACGCCGCCCGGATTAAAGCAGCCCTCGGCCAGCGCTACCACCAGCCCGCCCTCCGCTACATCGTGGGCTGATTTTATCAAGCCGCGTTCAGCGGCAGCAACCAGCCCGTCCACCAGCGCGGCCTCGCGTCCCAGGTCGATCGGCGCCAGCGCGTCATCGGCGCTGCCGAACATCGCGGCGTATTCGCTACCAGCCAGCCGAGGCCGATTGGTTCTGAGCAGCAGAATCGAATCGCCGGCCTGCTGGAAGCAAGCCGTGACCCGCCGGCTCACGTCCGCCATCACGCCGAGTACCGCGATGGTGGGGGTGGGAGGAATAGCGCGCCCTTCGGTCTCGTTGTAGAAGCTGACGTTGCCACTCACTACTGGGGCACTAAGCGAGCGGGCCGCATCGCCCAAACCGCGCACACCCTCGGCGAATTGCCACATTATCTCCGGCCGCTCCGGATTTCCGTAGTTGAGGCAGTTGGTTATGCCCACCGGCCGCGCACCCGCGCAAGCCACATTGCGCGCGGCTTCCACGACGGTGGCAACGGCGCCCAGATAGGGGTCGAGAGCGCACGCACGAGGATTGGAGTCCACCGTAAGCGCGATCGCACGCCGGCTGTGCTTGAGCCGCAGCACGGCGGCGTCGCTTAACCCGGGTCCCGAGACGGTATTACCCTGCACGAGCGAGTCGTACTGGCGAAACACCCAGCGCTTCGAGGCTACGTTGGGATTCTCAAGTAACGCTTTAAGTGCCGCAGAGGGCGCTGGAACGCGAGTGGTCACGCGCCCACCAACGCGGGAGGGCACAACCGGTTTCATCGGGCGCTCGTAAGCGGGCGCTTCTTCGGCCAGTACACCGACCGGAAGGTCGGCGACCAGCTGACCACGCCAGCGCGCGCGCCACCGGCGCTCGCCGATAACCTCGCCAATCACCACCGCGTGAAGATCCCAGCGCTCGAAGATCGCCTGCAGTTCTGCTTCGCGCCCGCGCTTGGCAACGATCAGCATACGCTCCTGCGACTCCGACAGGAGAATTTCGTACGGCGTCAGATTTGGCTCGCGCAGCGGAACCCGGTCCAGGTCGAGCTCGACTCCCAGCCCTCCCCGCGCCGCCATCTCGCTCGAAGAGGAGGTCAGACCCGCCGCGCCCATGTCCTGGATCGCGACGATCGCGCCGCTCTTGGCTGCCTCGAGGCATGCCTCGATCAGCAGCTTCTCGGTAAACGGATCGCCGACCTGGACGGTGGGGCGCTTGGACTCGCTTTGCGCATCGAACTCCGCCGATGCGAGCAGCGATGCGCCGTGAATTCCGTCGCGCCCGGTGGCGGAGCCGACGTAGAGAACCGGGTTGCCCACCCCGCTCGCGCGCGCGCTCAGCAGCTCGCCGCGGCGCGCGAGTCCGAGACAGAACGCATTGACGAGGATGTTTCCGTTGTAGGATGGGTCGAACATCACCTCGCCCGCCACCGTCGGCACCCCAACGCAATTGCCGTAGCCGCCGATTCCGCCGACCACGCCGCCCAGCAGATAGCTGGTGCGCGGATGGTCGAAAGATCCGAACTTGAGGGAGTTCATCGAGGCGATCGGCCGCGCGCCCATCGTGAAAATGTCGCGCAGAATTCCGCCGACGCCGGTGGCCGCGCCCTGGTACGGCTCGACGAAAGACGGATGGTTGTGGCTTTCGATCTTGAAGGCCGCGACCCAGCCGTCGCCGACATCGATGGCGCCGGCGTTTTCGCCGGGACCCTGGACCACCAGTTCGCTCCGGCTCGGCAGCGTGCGCAGGTGCTTGCGCGAGGACTTGTAGGAGCAGTGTTCCGACCACATTACCGAGAACACGCCGAGCTCGGTGTAGGTGGGCATGCGGCCGAGGATTGTTTCGATCTTCTGAAATTCGTCCGGGGTGAGGCCGTGCACGCGAGCTTGCTCGCTATCCACGCGCGGCTCACCGGGCAGTGAAACCGGAATCATCGCGCGCTCTCGATAATCGAGCGGAAAATCTTGAGGCCGTCCTCACCGCCGAGCAGCGCCTCGACCGCGTGTTCCGGATGCGGCATGAGGCCGAACACATTGAATCGTTCGTTGGCCACGCCCGCAATCGCGTGCAGCGAACCGTTGGGGTTTGCCGCGTCGCTCTGCTGTCCGGCGGCGTCCACGTAGCGTAGCAGCACCTGCCCGCGCTCTTCCATCTGGCGAAGTTCGGCTGCCGGCGCCACGTAAAGTCCCTCGCCGTGCTTGATCGGCAACTTGAGCACCTCGCCCTGGCGCAGCGCGCAGGTAAACGGGGTCTGCGCGTTTTCGACGCGCACATGTACAGGCTCGCAGATGAACGACAGGGTGCGATTTCGCGTCAGCGCACCCGGCAGCAGATGAGCCTCGCACAGCACCTGGAAGCCGTTGCAGGTGCCAACGACCAATCCGCCCTCGGCGGCGAATTTGGCGACGCTGTCCATTATCGGGGAAAACCGTGCGATCGCGCCGCAGCGGAGATAATCGCCGTAGCTGAAGCCCCCCGGCAATAGCACGCATTCCACACCTTGAAGGGAGGTGTCTTTATGCCACAGCAGCGATGCTTCCTGGCCCATCACCTCCCGCAGCGCCCAGAGCGCGTCGTTGTCGTCCAGCGAACCGGGGAACCTGACTACCCCCCATTTCATTCGCCTTCGACCTCGAACGTGTAGTCCTCGATGAGCGGATTGGCGAGCAACCGCTCGCACATCTGGTGTGCCTGGTCACGCGCCTCGGCAGTCGATTGGGCGCCGATCTCAAGCACGATGTACTTGCCGATCTTGACGCCGGCAACGCTCTTGAAGCCAAGGCTCTTCAGCGCATGCTCGACTGCGCGGCCCTGCGGGTCGAGGATTCCCCTGCGCGGGGTAACGAAGACTTTCACCTGCAAGCGCGGACCCTCCTCCCCGCGTCCGGCGGGAAACGCCCGGAGGAGCGGTGCGCTATCTCAAACATCGGGACTCATCTGCTCCGCGCGCCGGAACCGCGACACTCAGCTCTCCACCCTGCGCAGCATCTCGTGGTAAGCCTCCTCCACGCCACCCAGATCGCGGCGAAACCGGTCTTTGTCCAGCTTTTGGCGCGTCTGCTTGTCCCAGAAGCGGCAGGTGTCGGGACAGATCTCGTCGCCCAGCAGGATCTCGCCCTTGTGGCGACCGAACTCCAGCTTGAAATCGACCAATAGTACGCCGCGCTCATCGAGGAAGCGCTTGAGGATTTCATTGACCTTAAGTGCCAGTGACTTGATTTGCTCGATCTCGGGCGCAGTCGCCCACCCGAATTCGATCGCGTGTTCGGGGTAAATCAGCGGATCATCTAGCGGGTCGGACTTGTAGTAGTACTCGACCACCGGCTGCTTGAGCGGCGCGCCCTCCTCGCGGCCGAGCCGCTTCGCCATCGAGCCCGCGACGATATTCCGCACCACGGTTTCGACCGGAACGATATCGAGGCGCTTGCACAGCATCTCGCGATCGTCCAGGCGGCGGACAAAATGGGTCCTGACCCCGGCGCGTTCCAGCAGAGTGAAGAACAATTCCGACATCCGGTTGTTCATCACACCCTTGTCTTCGATGGTCCCGCGCTTTTTGGCGTTGAACGCGGTCGCATCGTCCTTGAAGTACTGGATCACGAGGTCCGGGTCCGACGTCGTGTAGAGCTTCTTGGCCTTGCCCTCGTAGAACATTTCACGTTTTTGAGGAGCAGATTGCACTTTTATCTCCGTTTGCTTTCAACTATCTGACTGCCGCTAGGCCGACAACGAAACCGTCCGGACGACTATCCACAACAGGGTTTTTCTATTCACAACGCGCGTCGAACCGGGGTGCGTGAATCTCTCTATCACCCTCCCGATTTGGGCGCGTAACGTTCAACCAATGCCGCCGCGAGGCCTCCGTAGCTGCGCGGCGAGAGCTTCCGGAGCGCTTCGCGAGCGCGGTTTTCAAGCGGCAAAGCCTCGATAAATTCCTGGATCGCGCGACGGTCGACTCTCCGGCCACGGGTCAGCTCCTTCAGAGTCTCATACGGCCGTGGCAGCCCATAGGCGCGCATCAGCGTCTGAATACCCTCCGCAACCACCTCCCAGGCCTCCTCATCCTCAAGATCCGCGGCGATTCGAGGCTCGTTGACCTCGACGCGGCCCAGGCCTCGCTCGAGTGCCGCCAGGGCGACTACCACGTGCCCGAACGCGGTCCCCACCGCGCGCAGCGCGGTGGAGTCGCTCAAGTCCCGCTGCCAGCGGGAAATGGGCAGTTTCGCCGCCAGATGCCCCAGCAGTGCTGATGCGGTCCCGAAATTGCCCTCGGCGTTCTCAAAATCAATCGGATTGACCTTGTGTGGCATCACCGACGAGCCGGTCTCGCCCTTGACCGCCTTCTGGCTGAAGTAGCCGATCGAGATATACGCCCATATGTCGCGGCAGAAACCGAGCAGGATGGTGTCGATGCGTTCAACCACCGCGAACATCTCGGCCATAAAATCGTGGCTTTCGATCTGCGTGGTCAGCGGGTTCCAGACCAGGGCCAGACCCTCCACGAATCTCCGCGAATGGGCGAGCCAATCGACCTCGGGAGCAGCAAAGTGATGAGCATTGAAATTGCCGACCGCGCCGTTGCATTTGCCCAGATATTCCTGGCGCCGGAGCTGGGCAAGCTGGCGATCGAGGCGCGCCGCAAAAATGGCGAGTTCCTTGCCAAGAGTGGTCGGCGAGGCTTCCTGGCCGTGGGTTCGCGCGAGCATGGCAAGCGAGCGGTAGCGATAGGCCAGGCCGGAAATACGCGCAACGATCTTCTCGATCTGCGGAATCAGCTCTCGCTGCGCGAATTCCTTCAGGCTGAGCGCGTAGGCGAGATTGTTGATGTCCTCGCTGGTACAGCCGAAATGTACCAGCTCGATCGGCAGTTTTCCGTCCACCATCGCCACGCGTTCTTTCAGGAAATACTCAACCGCTTTCACGTCGTGGTTGGTCTCGGACTCGAGCTCCTTGACTTTGCGGGCATCGTCGAGTGAGAAGCTCTCGTAGATTGCCCGCAACTTTTTCTGCGTTGCTGCCGGCAGCGGCGCCAGCGCGTCGAATCGAGAATTTTCCGCGAGGGTCAAGTACCATTCGACTTCGACCCTCACGCGATAACGGATCAGGGCGAACTCACTGAAATATTCCGCCAGTACACGCGTGCGTGCGCGGTAACGCCCATCGATGGGGCTTACCGCCATCAAAGCGGCATCGATATCGGCCGACTTGAATGCCACCGGGACTCGAGATCGTTTGAGTACCACGGAATTATCGCCCATCGCCCAACACCTAGATAGAGGGTCGCGTTCTTTCAGTTCGCTCACCGTCCGGTGTGCCCGAAACCACCCGGTCCGCGGCCACTTCCGGCGAGTTCATGCACTTCCTCGATCTCGGCCCGCACCGCGGGCGCGATCACGAGTTGCGCGATGCGATCGCCCGGATGAATTTCAATCGTGCGGTCGCCCAGGTTCACGATCAGCACCTTCACCTCACCACGATAGTCCGCGTCGATAGTTCCCGGTGAGTTGATCATGGTGAGGCCTTCATTGATCGCCCGGCCGCTGCGAGGTCGAACCTGCCCCTCATAGCCGGGAGGAATTTCAATCGTCAGGCCGGTCGGAATCGCACGCCGCTCGTGGGGAGCGACGAAAACGGTGCCGCTGACGTCGGCTGCCAGGTCCATCCCGGCGGCATGCTGAGTTTGATATACGGGAAGCTGCGCGCTTTGGCGAAGACGCCTGAATTTGATGACTACGCTCATGCTTGGGAGAAGTGCTCCAGCAGCTCCGATCAAAGCGGAATGCTAGAAGCAAAGCGAGCGCAGCGGCGCTGGAATTCCACAAATGCCCGCTCCCGGTTGCCCTGCCCTTCATGCGGACCAAGGCGCAGAAGACGCTAGCCGAGTTCGGAAAAAACGCTGGTGCCGAGCTGGCGGCCCTTTAGGTCACCGAGCAGGGCCATCGCCATCTTGCCGGGTTCGAACAGCGCATTCGCCAGTTCGACGATCTGATCTGCGGTGACGCTGTCGATGCCATCGGCCAGTTCTTCGAGCGGGACCTCGCGCGCAAAGTAAATCTCGTTGCGCGCGAGCCGGTTCATCCTGCTCTCGGTCCCTTCCAGACCGAGCAGCATGTTGCCTTTGATCTGGCTCTTGGCGCGCGCCAATTCCTCGGGCCTGAGACCCTCCCGCACGACCTTGCGGATCTCCTTGAGCGTCACTTCGAGAACTTCGTCGAGCCACTCTGGATTGGTCCCCGCGTAGATGAGCGAGTAGCCGCAGTCCGCGTACGATGCCATCGATGAGTAAATACTGTAGACGCGGCCGCGCTTCTCGCGGACTTCCTGGAACAAGCGCGACGACATCCCGCCCCCCAAGGCGGTGTTAAGCACGTAGCTGGTGTAGCGCAGGTCGCTGACCTGGCTTAGGCCGGGACCCCCGATGCAGATATGCATCTGCTCGAGCTGCTTCTCGTGGTTCACCACCATCGGCGTTTCGTCGGGTGGCGCAATTTTCTCGACTCGCCCATCGCCGGGAATTCCGCCGAACAGGCGCTGGCAGTCGTGCACCAGTTGATTGTGATCCACCTGTCCGGCTGCGGCGATGAAGATTCGACCCGCGCGATAGCGCTCGCCCATGAATGACACCAGGAGGTCGCGATCGATCCGGTTTACCGTAGCGACGGAACCGAAAATCGGCAGCGCCAGCGGATGGCCGCGCCAGAAGTTGAGCGTAAATAGGTCGTGGATGAAATCGTCCGGGGTGTCTTCGGCCTGGGAGATTTCCTGCAGGACCACCTGGCGCTCGCGATCGATTTCTTCCGGGGCAAACAGCGACTCCAAAAAAATGTCGGCGAGCAGTTCGGTGGCCATCGGCAGATGCTGCCCCAGCACCTTGGCGTAGTAGCAGGTGTACTCCTTCCCGGTAAACGCGTTCAGCACGCCGCCGACCGCGTCCATCTCTTCGGCGATTTGCGCGGCGGTGCGCTTGCGCGTGCCCTTGAACAACAGGTGCTCGATAAAGTGGCTCACACCATTGTCGGCAGGTTCTTCGTAGCGCGAGCCGTTCTCCACCCAGATTCCGATGGTGCTCGAGAGGACGTGCGGCATGGACTCGGTCAGAACCCGCAGGCCGTTGCTTAGGCTGGAGCTGGAAATCATCGGCTGATCTGCTGGCCGCGGACTACTTGGCCCGCGCCAGGTCCTGCTTCGCCTCGCGCAGCGAGAGCCGGATCTTGCCGCTGCGATCCACGTCCAGAACCTTGACGTCGACCTCGTCGCCTTCACGTACCACGTCCTCGACGCGGCGCACGCGCTCCTCAGAAAGCTGCGAGATGTGGAGCAAGCCGTCGGTGCCCGGCATGATTTCAACGAACGCCCCGAACTCGACCACCTTGCGCACCTTGCCGTGGTAGATCTTGCCGACCTCGGGCTCGGCACAGATCGCCTGGATTGCTGCGATCGCCTTTTCCAGCGAGGGGCCATCCGCCGACGCGATGAGCACGGTGCCGTCGTCCTCGATATCGATCTTGGCGCCGGTTTCCTCGACCAAACCGCGAATCACCTTGCCTCCCGGGCCGATCACCTCGCGAATCTTGTCGGGCTTGATGTGAATGGTCACGATGCGCGGCGCGTAAGCCGAGATGTCCTTGCGCGGGGTCGCGAGCGCTTTCTCCATCACCGACAAGATGAACAGACGGGCGTCGCGCGCCTGGTAGAGCGCCTGGCGCAGGATCTCGCGGGTGATGCCGCCGGCCTTGTTGTCCATCTGGATGGCGGTCACGCCGCTAGCCGTGCCGGCGACTTTAAAGTCCATGTCGCCGAGATGGTCTTCGTCTCCAAGGATGTCGGTGAGGACCGCGACCTTGTCCCCTTCCTTGACCAGTCCCATCGCGATTCCCGCGACCGGCGCCTTGATCGGGACGCCGGCATCCATCAGTGCGAGGGTTCCGCCGCAGACGGTGGCCATCGAGGAGCTGCCATTCGATTCAAGCACCTCGGAGACCACCCGAATCGTGTACGGAAAATCCGCCTCGTCCGGCAGCACCGGCGTGAGCGCGCGCTCCGCCAATGCCCCATGACCGATTTCGCGCCGCGACGGAGCGCGCAGAAATTTGACTTCTCCCGTGGAAAACGGGGGAAAGTTGTAGTGCAGCATGAATTTCTTGAATCGCTCGCCGAGCAGCGCATCGATCTTCTGCTCGTCCGAGCCGGTACCCAGGGTTGCGGTCGCCAGCACCTGGGTCTCGCCGCGACTGAACACCGCCGAGCCATGTGTGCGCGGCAGCACTTGCACCTCTGCGCTCAGCGGGCGGATGTCGGTGGGCTTGCGATCATCGATGCGCCGGCCCTTGTCCAGAATTTCGGAACGGACCCGTTCGCGCACCAGCTTGTCACAGGCCTCCGCCAGCTCGCCGCTGCGCTCGGCGAATCGTTCGCCCAACTGGGCAACGGCCTGGTCAGTCAGCGAGTAGAGCGCCGTGTTGCGCTCCTTCTTGCTCGCGATCGAGAGCGCCCGCTCGATGCCATCGCCGATCTGCTGCTTGACCGCCACCAGCAGCTCCGGGTCCAGAGCCTTCTGGGTGAATTCACGCTTGGGCTTGCCCGCGAGGTTGCGCAGCTCTTCCTGCATCTCGAACAGGGGTTGCATCGCCTCGTGTGCGGTAAACAGCGCCTCGACCACGGTGTCCTCGTCGACCACTTCAGCACCGCCTTCGAGCATCACGATCGAGTCCGGCTTGGCCGCGACCATCAGCGAGATGTCGCTGTTTTCCAGGTTTCCGATCGTCGGGCTTACCGCGATCTTGCCGTCAATTCGACCCATCCGAAGCGCCGCCACCGGACCATTGTGCGGCACGTCGGAGACCTGCAGGGCAGCCGACGCCGCGATGAGCGAAAGCGCCTCGGTATCGTTGTCCCGATCGGCGGACAGAACGTTGACGATGATCTGTGTCTCCCGATCGTATCCCTTGGGGAACAAGGGGCGCAGCGCCCGATCGATCAACCGCGAGGTGAGAATTTCCTTCTCCGACGCGCGCCCCTCGCGCTTGAAAAATCCGCCGGGAATTTTTCCCGCCGCGAAAGTCTTTTCAGCGTAATCGACGGTCAGCGGCAGGAAATCGACTTTGTCGCGGGCTTCATAATCCGAGGTAACGGTGGCGAGTACCACCGTTTCGCCATACTGGGCGAGCACCGAGCCGTGAGCCTGCTTCGCGAGCCGACCGGTTTCGAGCGACAAACGTCGCCCTGCGAGGTCAATTTCGAGTTTTCGAGACATGGTTGTGACACCTGAGGGAGGAACCGGGCCGCGGGACGACTGCGGATTTTTCTGATCCGCCGGGCACCTCGGATGGTGCGCCCGAGGACCGGTCGAGCGACCGGCTCGGGCCCGCGTCTGCCCCTCTCAAAGGGGAGCGACGCGGCCGTAAATGAATTGCGGCCTATCTCCGGATACCGAGCTTTTCGATCAGCCCTTTGTAACGGGCAAAGTCGCGGGAACGCAGATAGTCCAGCAGCCGACGGCGCTGGCCTACCAGCTTGAGCAGGCCGCGACGCGTATGATGATCTTTCGCGTGCGTGCTCAGATGCGAGGTGAGCTGCTCGATGCGCGCCGACAGCAGCGCGACCTGTACCTCAGGCGATCCGCTGTCGTTGGCAGTGCGAGCGTTGGCTTGGACTATTTCCCGTTTGCGGGCGACAGAAAGGGGCATCAGGAGCTCTTACTTTTTCCCTATCTTCCTTTGTTAGCCGCCCAAACTAGCAGAGGGTCATCGACGAGTAAAGGTTTCCGAATGGCTCTCTTAGTTCAGCAAAAATGTCCGCTTCTAACCGCTCAGCGAAAGTGTCCGCCCGGATGCGTGGCGGTGGGTAACCTCGCGCCGCCGATTTGACGATTGCGGGCCGCCTCCCGATAATCGCACAGTGAATGGAGCGAGGTGAGGTGGCGGGGCGGCGCGATGCGATGCCCTCAGTGCGGTTTTGAGGCAGCCCAGGGCGCGATGTTTTGCTCGCGCTGCGGCACCCGGTTGTTCGCGCCGAAGCCGGCGGCGATACGCGAGTACGCGCTCCTCAAAGTCCGCCCTTCGCTATGGTACTGCGCCAACTTCTTCATCGTCGGTTTGCTGGTAACCGCGTTCGGCGGACGTACTTTGTATGTTCAGCACAACCTGTGGCGCATCGCCTTCGCGCTGATGGCGCTGGGAGTCGTAATTTTCGTGAGCGGATTCGTGGCAAACCGTTCGGTGGATTGGAGCGTGACTTCGGACCGGATAATCGAGCGCCGAGGGGTGCTCGCGACTACTCGCCGGGAGATGGAGCTTGCCGACATTCGCTCGGTCGAAGTTTCGCAACGCTTCCTGCAGCGGATGCTCGGGCTCGGAGATGTGACGATCGCGTCCGCGGCGAGCGCGGACTTCATCGTTCATCTGAGCCATGTCGCCAAGCCAGGCCAGATCGCTGAGACCGTGCGCCAGGCGCGTCTGAAGAGGCTCGCCTGACCATGACCCGTCATCCCGACCTACGCCACGAACGCAAACTCTGGCGTACCGGCATCGAGACGGTCGCGGGAGTCGACGAGGCGGGGGTCGGCCCGATGGCGGGTCCGGTGGTTGCCGCCGCGGTGATCTTTCAGCCGGAAACGTTTATAAAGGGCGTGCACGATTCCAAGCAGCTGCTCGTCGAACAGCGCGAGGAACTGCACGTTAAGATCCGCGAACGCGCGCTTACCTTCGGCATCGGGGTCGCGGAGGTCGAGGAGATCGATCGCCTCAACATCTATTGGGCAACCATGCGCGCCATCGAGCGTGCGCTCGGGGCCCTCAAGCGAGCGCCGGAACACGTATTGATCGATGGCCGCAAGGTTCCCGGCCTGGCGATCCCGCAGACCCATATCGTCGGTGGCGATCGCAAGAGTTTCTGCATCGCCGCCGCCTCGATTCTCGCCAAGGTAACCCGCGACCGAATCATGGCTGCTTATGATGACCAGTACCCCGGCTACGGCTTCGCCCAGCACAAGGGCTACTGCACAGCGGATCATTTTCAGCTCCTCGAACAGCTCGGGCCTTCTCCGATCCATCGCCGTTCGTTCTCCCCGGTGGCGCTCGCCGCGCAGCTGAAGCTGGATCTGATCGGCTGAACTGTATACTACTTGACTATAACTGTATGAATGTTGATTAACCCTTTCTTGATTGATCGCAGTTAATCATCTAGCGTGAGTTTGAGGGTTTCTTTTATGGCGCTAGAACGCGATAAGCATTCCGCCCAGCGTGCGCTGCTCACCCTCCAGGAGACGCAGCTGCTAGAGCTCTACCGCCGGATGGTGCTGATCCGGCAGTTCGAGGAGAAAACCGCCGAGATGTACGCGCGCGGCAAGATCACCGGCTTCTGCCATCTGTACGCGGGCGAGGAGGCGGTTGCTGTCGGTGCGATCTACGCGCTTTACGACAAGGACTACGTCCTCTCCACCTACCGCGAGCACGGACACTGCCTGGCCAAGGGCGCCGACCCCAAGGTGGTGATGGCTGAGCTGTTCGGAAAGATTACCGGGATCTCCAAGGGGCGGGGCGGCTCGATGCACCTGTTCGACCCCGATCTGCGCTTCATGGGCGGCTACGCCATCGTCGGTGGCGGACTGCCGATCGCAACCGGGCTGGGACTTTCGGTGCAGTACAACGAAGGCCCCGAGGTGGTGTGCTGCTTCTTCGGCGACGGCGCGCTGCCGCAGGGCGCGTTTCACGAATCGCTCAACATGGCATCGCTGTGGAAGCTGCCGGTTGTGTTCGTCTGCGAGAACAACTTTTATGGCATGGGCACGATGGTGCAGAACGCCATCTGTCAGGAAGAACTCTACCGCTTCGCGGAACCGTACAAGATGCCGGGCGTGCGGGTGGACGGAATGGATGTGCTGGAAGTTTACGGCGCCACCATGGAGGCGGTCGCCCGGGCCCGCGAAGGCGACGGCCCTTCATTGATTGAAGCCGTCACCTATCGGTTCCGCGGGCACTCGATGTCGGATCCCGCCGAGTACCGGTCCAAGCGCGAGGAGCGCATCTGGCAGGAGCGCGACCCCATCAAGAATCTCCGTCGCCGGATGCTCGGCGAACGGCACGTCGCGGAGGCGCGCCTCGGCGACATTGAAGCCGCGGTGGCCCGCGAGATCGAGGAAGCGGTGAAGTTCGCGGACGAAAGTCCCGAGCCTTCGGTCGACGAACTGGGCACAGGCATCTACGCGGGCTCCTGAAGGGACTTTTCCAATGGCGAAAATCAGCTATCGCGAAGCTCTCAACATCGCGCTGCGCGAGGAACTCGACCGCGACGAGCGCGTTTTTATCATGGGCGAGGAAGTCGGCTACTTCGGCGGCGCCTTCAAAGTGACCGACGGGCTGCTGGCGGTGTACGGCGAGAAACGCATCCGGGACACTCCCATTTCGGAACTCTCGATAGTGGGTGCGGGGGTTGGCGCCGCGATGGGCGGGCTCAAGCCGGTAGTCGAATTGATGACCATAAATTTTGGCCTGCTCGCGATGGATCAGATCGTCAACCACGCGGCCAAGATCCATTACATGTTCGGCGGCAAGGCCAAGGTGCCGCTGGTGATTCGTGCGCCGCAAGGCGGGGGCCATCAACTCGGCGCCCAGCACAGCCAGAGCCTGGAGGCGTACTTTCTGCATTGCCCGGGCCTGCGCGTGGCAATTCCCGCAACCCCGGCCGACGCCAAGGGCCTGCTGAAAACCGCGATTCGCGGGGACGATCCGGTGATGTTTCTGGAGCACGAATCGCTCTACGGAATCAAAGGTGAGGTTCCGGACGACAAGGACTTTGTGGTCCCGTTTGGAAAGGCCGTGGTGTTGCGCGAAGGCAAGGACCTCACCATCGTCGCCTACTCCAAGTGCGTGTACGATGCGCTGGCGGCGGCCGAAGCGCTTGAGGAGGGCGGCATCGACGCCGAGGTTATCGACCTGCGAACCTTGAATCCGCTCGATCTCGAAACCCTCGTCACCTCCACCAAGAAGACCGGGAAAGTGATCATCGCCTACGAAGGATGGCGCACCGGCGGCGCCGGTGCCGAGATCGCCTCGCAGATCTACGAAGCCGCCTTCGATCATCTCGACGCCCCGGTGGGACGCGTCGCTTCGCTCGACACTCCGATGCCCTACAACGCCAAGCTCGAGCACGCGGTCCTGCCGAGCTCGGGCGACATAGTTAAAGCCGCCGAGGAAATGATGTAGCGCGCCGCAGCGACCGGCCACGCCGTCGGAAAGAGCCAGCCATGAGCAACGAAATTGTAATGCCCAAGCTCTCCGATACGATGGAAGAAGGCAAGATTCTCCGTTGGCTTAAGCACCCCGGGGACACCATCCACCAGGGCGAGCCAATCGCGGAAGTCGAAACCGACAAGGCCGACATGGTGCTGGAGTCGTTTGCGGAAGGGATCCTCGATCAGATCAAGCTCAAGGAAGGCGAGAGCGCCCCGGTCGGAGCGGTGATCGCGACGATGCGCGGCGCGGGCGACGCCACCCGGCCTTCTGCCGCTGCGGAATCCGTCAATGGACCGAGTGCCGAGACCAAGTCGAAACCAGTGGAAAAGAAAAGCGCACCAATCCCGATTCGACCGAAGACCAGGAAAGACCTTCCTGCCGCACCCACCCCGCCGCCACCGTCGGCCGCGGACGAGGACGTGAGCGAGGAAGTGCATCCCGCGATGAGTTCACGGCGCTCCGCCGCACCCACCGCCATTCCGATGCCTCCGCGCGCTCCCACCGCCACTTTGGTCGATCGCGTCGAACCGTCCCCCGACGGGCACAAGTTCCGCGCCTCGCCGCTCGCACGGCGCGCTGCCGAGGAAGCGGGAATCGACCTTGCCGCCGTACACGGCACCGGCCCGGAGGGTCGGATCACGAAACGCGACATCGACAACTTTCTGCGCGAGCAGCAGCTCTTCCGCTTTCGCCGCATCGTTTCGCCGCGCGAGGGTGCGCCGGGGTCGCACGAAGACCTGTCCAGAATGCGCAAGACCATCGCGAATCGGATGGCTGCATCCAAACGCGAGATTCCGCACTTCTACGTGACGATGGAAATCGACATGGCGGAAGCGGTGAAACTCAAGACCTCGCTCGCCCAGGCCGAACTGATCGAAGAGGACATCACCTACAACGACATTATCGTAAAGGCCCTCGCGCTGGCGCTGGCACGCTATCCGCGAATCAATGCCTCCTTCGAGAACGATGGCATCACGATTCATCCGAATATCAACATCGGCGTCGCGGTCGCGGTCGAAGATGGTCTGGTGGTCCCGGTGATCCACGCATGCGAGCAGCTCTCACTAATCGAGATCGCCGGGGTGGCACATCGCCTGGTGGCAAAAGCCGGGCGCGGCGGTTTCACCGCCGGTGAGTTGTCAGGCGCGACCTTCACGATTTCCAACATGGGCATGCTTGGCATCGAACATTTCGCCGCCGTGATCGTTCCGCCGCAGGCCGCGATCCTGGCGGCGAGCGCAATCAAGGATCGCCCGGTAGTGCGCGACGGCGCGCTCGCGGTTGGTAAGACCATGATGGCGACGATGTCGTGCGACCATCGGATCATCGACGGGGTGGTCGCGGGTCGGTTCCTCCAGGAACTGAAGCGGTTCCTGGAAAATCCGGCGAGCCTGCTGCTGTGAGCCATGCTTCGCTAGAATGATGGTGTGACCCGCGCGTGCACCATCAGCGCAGGCCCGAAAGGATCTCAGCTTGGCAAACTCCCGCTACGACCTGGTGGTAATCGGCTCCGGACCCGGCGGCTACGTTGCCGCGATTCGCGCCAGCCAATTGAAAATGAACGTCGCGGTAGTGGAGCGCGACCGCCCGGGCGGCGTGTGTCTTAACTGGGGCTGCATCCCCTCGAAGGCTTTGCTGAGTTCCGCCGAGGCGATGGAGACCATTCGGGGCGCGAGCCGGGAGCATGGAATTGAAGTCGGCGAAATTCGTTTTGATTTCAAGAAAGTGATCGCACGCTCGCGAGCCGCGGCCGAGAAGCTCTCGCGCGGCGTCCGTTTTCTGTTCAAAAAGAATAAAATCGATTTGTATGAAGCCAATGCAGAGGTCATCGGACCGAACACGGTGGCGCTGCAGGCACTGGACGGCAAGCCGGCTCTCGACGTTAAGCGGCTCGAGGCCGAGCGCATCCTGCTCGCGGCGGGCTCCGGCGAACGATTGTTCCCGGGCATGCAGATCGGCGACGGCGTGATGACCAGCAAGGAAGCGCTGGTGCGTGATTCGCTGCCAGCCAGCATCGCCATCATCGGCGCCGGCGCAATCGGGCTCGAGTTTGGCTACTTTTACCAGGCGTTTGGCACCAAGGTGACGATCATCGAGCTCGAAAATCAGATGCTGCCCGGCTTTGATGCGGAAATCGCCGAGGAGCTGCGCCGCGCGTTCGTCAAGCGCGAAGTTATCGTGCTGCTCGGTCACGGCTACAAGTCGATGGCGCGCGACGGCGATATGTGGAGCGTCACGGTTGATGGCGCGGGCGCGGAGAAGTCCGTCCAGGCTGAGGCCGTGCTGGTGGCGGTGGGACGCGCGCCGCTGAGCGCAAAGCTTGGACTGGAGAAGGTCGGCGTGGAGTTGGAGCGGGGAGGATTCATCAAGATCGATGACTCATTCCGTACCACCTGCCCGAGCATCTATGCGATCGGGGATGTTGGGCGGCCTCCCCTGCTCGCGCACAAGGCTTCAGGTGAGGGAGTCGCCGCGGTTGAGATCATGGCGGGAGTCCGTCAGCCCGGGTTCGATTTGCTCTCGATCGCGGGCTGCATCTACTGCGAGCCCGAAGTCGCCACGGTCGGGCTTAGCGAGGCGGATGCGAAGGCGCGCGGGATCGAGGTAAAGGTCGGCAAGATTCCGTTCCGGGCCATGGGAAAGGCGGTCGCGATCGGTCACCCCGACGGGTTTGTCAAGCTGGTGGTCTCCAAAGAGTACAGCGAAGTGATCGGATGCCAGATAATCGGCAACCACGCGACCGATCTGATTTCGGAGGTGGTGCTCGGCAAAACCCTGGAAGCGACCACCGCCGAATTCGGGCATACCGTACATCCACATCCGACGATGTCGGAAGCCATTATGGAAGCAGCGCTGGCCGCAGAGGGTGAGGCAATAAATTACTAAACCTCCCTGACCCGGTTCAAGACAACCAGCGGAGTAGTTCACTGATCAAGATGGGAGAGCAACTCGCGATAGTCGACTTGGGAAATGTCGAATACCAGCGCGCGCACGCCCTCCAGCAAGCGCTGGTCGGGGCGCGGCTGCACGAGCAGATATCCGACACCCTCCTGGTCCTCGAACACCCGCACGTCTACACGCTCGGCCGCGGCGCTGACGAGAAGTTCATCCTGGCCCCGCGTGCCAAGGTGCCTGTCATCCGGGTCTCGCGCGGGGGGCAAGTCACCTATCACGGACCCGGGCAAGTAGTCGCCTATCCGATCCTGAAACTCGAAGGGCCGGCGCGTGACGTGGGCCGCTATCTGCGCCAATTGGAGCAGGTCATGATCGACGCGCTCGCACAGCATGGCGTTTGCGCGGAGCGCCGCGACCGGCTCACCGGAGTCTGGATCGGAGCCCGCAAGATCGCGTCGATTGGAGTGGGTATTCGCCGCTGGGTCACGTATCACGGGCTCGCACTCAACCTAAGCACGGATTTGTCTTATTTCGATTCGATCGTCCCGTGCGGAATCGAGGGATGTCGAATGACTTCGCTGGCACGACTGGGGCGCGAGGATATCGGCATGGCCGAATTCACCTACAGTCTGTGCGAGAATTTTCGCAAGGTTCTTGGCTACGCCCAGCTGACTTACCCGAACGGTGAGACAATCTGGAGCTGGTCGGACCAGCGACCGAATAGCGCCGAACCTCCCGCAAATGAAGCCTCCGGCTAGCAGATATGGTTGAGCGGAAACATCCCGACTGGATCAAAGTTCGCGCGCCCGTCTCGCCCGAGTATTTCCGTACCCGCGCCATCCTCGGCGAACTGAAACTGCACAGCGTCTGCCAGGAGGCATGCTGTCCGAATATCGGTGAATGTTTCTCGCATCACACCGCCACCTTCATGCTCATGGGCGATGTCTGCACGCGCAATTGCCCCTACTGTGCCGTAGCCCATGGCAAAGTCCGCCCGCTCGATCCGGATGAGCCGCGGCGCATCGCCGAGGCGGTCGCTCGACTTGGTCTCCAACACGTTGTCGTGACCTCGGTGGATCGCGATGATCTGCCGGATGGTGGAGCGGCGCATTTCGCAGCAACCACGCGCGCAATCAAACAGGCGCTGCCCGCAACCCGGGTCGAGGTTCTGGTGCCAGATTTCCAAGGATCGTTCGCCAGCGTCGAAACGGTCGTGGCCTCTCCGGTCGACATTTACAACCATAACGTGGAGACGGTGCCGAGCCTGTATCGCAAAGCACGGCCGGGCGGGCAGTACCGCCGTTCTCTCGAGGTTCTATGGCACGCAAAAGATCGCGCGCGATCGCTTAAACGAAACCTCCTCACCAAGACCGGAGTTATGCTCGGCCTGGGCGAGCGACGCGACGAACTGCTCGAGGTGATGCGCGACTTGCGTGAAATCGAGTGCGACATACTGACCCTAGGCCAATATCTCCGCCCCTCCAAGGAACACCTTCCCGTCGAACGTTACGTCACTCCGCAGGAATTCTCCGATCTGAAGCGGACCGGTATGGAACTCGGTTTCCGCCACGTGGAGTCGGGTCCCCTGGTGCGCAGCTCTTACCACGCCTGGGAACACGTTAACTGAAGCCACTGGAAGGTTTCTTGGTCGAGGTTCTGAGACTCGACCTGGTCTCGTTCAATGTCGAATCAGGTCGAAGCCTGAACTGGGCTTGTGACCGGCCGGAGGCAGAGCGCTAAGCGGCTCATCGTCTAAGCCTCGCGGACCTCTTTCAGGGCAACCCCAACTATCGCCGGGCGATAGCACTGGTGTTCAGGGTACAATCACAGCCTCGATAGCCGCCGGGATAGTCCCGCGCGTAGTTGCTGACGCTAACCAAAATCTGGCCAGCGTTTTCGCCAGACAGAAACGGGCTGCCAGTGACCAACACCGACAGCCCGCTGGATTTCAACAGCCTTGGCGTCCACTGCCTCAGTTCCTGGACCTCAGTTCCTGAACCTGGTGTTGGCGAGTCTGCAGGTAGAAATCCTGTACCGCTCCGTAGAGATCGACTGCATAACGGTCGGCTTCTTCGAACTGATCCATGTGCTGCGAGCGGTAGTTCACCGCTTCGCCCAGACGCCATCCAGCGCTCGCGGAAAATGGCACCCACCAGGACACATTGGTCATATAGGTGAGGTAGGTCAGCGGGTTCATGAACGCGTCGGCGGCTTTTCCTGCCGTGTCGGTCACCGTCGAAGGGCCAAGGAAGGGCAGCATCAGATAAGGCCCCGCAGGAACCCCGTAGTAGCGAAGGGTCAGGCCGAAATCGTTCGGACGCTCCTGAAGCCCAAACCACGTCCCCGCGGGATCAAAAAATCCAGCCAGGCCCAGGGTGCTGTTGATGCCAAAACGCGCAACCTCGGTACCGGCCTGTGGAAAATGCAATTGAAACAGACTGTTGGTGAAGCGAGGGATTACGTTGACGTTATCGAAGAACTTGCTGACGTGCTCGCGCACCGGCTCGGGCGCGATGAAGGAGTACCCCTTTGCAACCGGCCGCAAAACCCAGTCATCAAGCTTCAGGTTGACGCTAAACATCGTCTCGTTGAAGGGCGCCAACGGGTCGCTATACACCGCCTGGCTCTCGCCCGGGGGCAGATTCTCGGCCCCCTGAACGGCGCCTTGGCTGACGGGGTTGTTGCTCAGCGGCGCGATGTCCTGCGCCGAAGCCGTCGCGACAAAGGATAACGCGACGAGCAATGAAACCGCCGCGATGGCGCGAGATACGAATCGGCTGCCGATTCGATTCCCCTGTTTTCTGATAAACGCTTTCGTGCTCATCTCCGCCAATCAAAGCTCCTTAGGACGAGCGGTCCACCCGAATGTTGCTAGGCTACCATTATCGCCGATTGGGGCAAGCAGCCGGTCAGGTTCCCATCGACGCTGCCAACGAGGCCTCTTTGCTCTTAAGATCGCCAATGAGCGTGCTGTAACCCTTGGTCGCCATGATCCGGTTAAACTGATTGCGATAGTTCGCGATGATACTGACCGCATCGACGGTTACATCGTAAATCTGCCAGCGACCCTCCTTGTTAAGTAGCCGGAATTCGAGATCAATCGGACTCTTCCCCGGCATCAGCACGTTGGTCTTGACCATTGAGTATTGCGTGCCGTCGTTCTGCGCACTCAGGTACTTGACGTCGCCGCTGGTGAATTCGTTGATTTTAGCGAGATAGGAATTCTCGATAAAGGTGACGAACACCTTCTGGAATTCCTGCTGCTGGTCGGGGGTAATCTGCTTCCAGTAGTACCCCATTGCCGATTTCGACATGGTCCTGAAATCGAAGGTCGCAGACACGATATCGCGCAATTTCTGCTGGCGCGTCGCGGTGGGAGTCTGCTTATCGCGCAAGACCTCCAGCGCCTGGCCAACGGTCGTCTTTACCACCGTCATGGGGTCATCCGCGGCCGCTGCCAGCCGGCTGGCGCCCGAGACCAGCAGAATTGTGCCTAGTGTGAGCGCGGCAAGGCGCTTGAACCTACTGCCTTTGAGAAGAGCTTTTGAACTTCGCATAGCGTCACTTCTTGGGCGGATTGTTCGGTGGGGATTGCTGACTTTCCTGGTTCCCGCCACTCGCGCCGTTGTGGTTTTGGTCGTCGGGCTTCGTGCCGAGGTTGTTGATCATCTGGCCGATCGCGTTCTCAAGAACGAACGAGGATTCGGTCTGTATGATTCGGCCTCCGTCAGCTAGGATTTTTTCACTTGGCCCGAGCTGGATCGATATGTATTTGCCACCGATGATGCCGGTGCTTCGTATCGAAGCGATCGCCTCGTCGTCGATTTTCACGCCATGGTTTATCTGCATCGTGACGCGCGCCTGATTGCCGACCAAGATTTCGCTGAGAACCTTGCCGATTTGGACCCCCGCGATATCCACCTCGTCGCCGTCCTTCAGACCGCTGATATTGTCGAAGTTTGCATATAGCCGGTAGCTCGGCGTTGGCAGGATCGAAATCTGTCCGAGCCTAAACGAGAGAATTGCCAGCGCCACGATGCCCAGCAGGGCGAAAAGACCAACGATAAATTGTGTCGCGCGACTTGCGTACATGTTCAGGAACTCACCTGATTGTTCTCCAAATCATCACCCGCGGCCCTGCCCGCCAAAAACTGTTTGAAATCCTCGTCGCCTGAAGCCGTGAGCTCGTCAACCGTACCCACCAACTTCATCTTTCCGCGATGCATGAACGCAACGCGATCCGAGATCGAGAAGACTTCCGGCACATCGTGGCTCACCACTATCGCGGTCAGGCCGAAATCCTGCTGCGTTTTGCGCACCAGCCGGTGAATCGACCCGGTGCGAGTGGGATCGAGCCCCGTGGTCGGTTCATCGAGCATCAGGATTTTCGGCTGGGTCACGAGCGCCCGCGCCAGGGCCGCGCGCTTCTGCATGCCGCCGCTGAGCTCGGACGGGAACTTGTCTTCCATTCCCTCTAGACCGACCGCAGCCAGGGTCTGCTGCACTCGGCGATTAATCTCTTCGCGCGCAAGATCGGTCTTCTCGACGAGCGGGAACGATACGTTGTCAAATACGCTCATCGAATCAAACAGCGCTCCGGCCTGAAATAACATCCCAAACTTCTCGCGAACCGCATTCAAGCCTCGGTTGCCCAGCTTCGTGATCTCGATGCCGTCTATGGTTATCGAGCCCGAGTCGGGACGCAGCAACAGGTTCAAGTGCTTCAGGAACACCGTTTTGCCGCATCCGCTCGGACCTACGATGGTCGTAATGGTCCCGGTCGGAACCGTCAGATCCACACCATCGAGCACCTGCTGGCGGTCGAAGCGGCGCTTGAGTCCGCGGACCTCGATTGCATTCCCGGTGGTCGTGCCGTTGCTCTCGAAACTCATCGCAAATTGCCCATGCTACAAGAGAATCGAGCCCATGAAATAGTCCCACGCCAGCACCAGCACGCTGGATAGGACAACCGCCTCGGTGGTGGCGCGACTGACGCCGGTGGCCATCCGCTTTGCGTGATAGCCTTTGTAACAACATACCGACATTACCACTACGCCAAATACCAGCGCCTTATAGAGAGTTAATGCGATGTCGTGGCGAGTCATATTGGCGGCGAGATTGTTGAAGTACGCCCCACCCGACGCGCCGAGGAGGCGGCACCCGACCAGGTACCCGGCCCAGATCCCTATGACGTTAAAGGTGACCGTGAGAATTGGGAAACTCACAACCCCCGCGATCATGCGAGGCGATACCAGGTATTGGAGCGGATTTATCGCCATCACCGTGAGCGCGTCGATCTGCTCGCTCGCCTGCATCGAACCGAGTTCCGCCGCCATCGCTGAGCCTGCGCGCGCGGCGATCATCAAGGCGGCGAGAACCGGCCCCAACTCACGCACCAGCGCGAGCCCCACCAGCGTCCCGAGCGAGTCTTCTGCGCCAAACAGATGGAGGGTGTGATAGCCCTGCAGCCCGAGCACCATTCCGGTGAAGGTTGCGATAAGCACTATCAGCATGAGTGACTCGGCGCCGATAATCCTGACCTGACGCAAGGCCAACCGCGGCTTGTACGGCGGCAGCAGCGTGTAGAGGACGGATCGAAACAGAAACAGGACGAAGTTTCCCAGCGCGACGATACCATCGAGAATAAACGCGCCCAGGCGCTCGACTAATTCGACTATCGACATTGGCCTGCGGAACCGAGTCTCAGTGCTGTGCGATCCCGAGGCGAACCAGCTGGTTCAACGTGTGAGTGGTGGACGATGCACGCACGAATTCGTAGAGGTCCTGCGGCAGATCAAGATCGAGCGCCGGACGCGCCAGCCGCAACACTCGGCAGGCGAGGTTTCGGCTCTGGCAGTTATCGAGATGACGTACCAGGCTCAATCTGCCGAATTGGGTCGGTACGACATCGGCGGGAGAGCGCGCGATCACATTGGTACCGCTAAAATCTCGCGAGGGTACCAGTACGGCGCCACCGCCCGCGGGCATGGCGTCGAAGACCTCGTTGATATCGCCGCCGGTGATCGCCGGAATGTCGGAAAGAACGGTGCACACGGTGGCGGCGCCCTTTGCCACCAGTCGTTCGGTAGCGAGTGCCACCGCCACATTCAGTCCGCGCGGAGTCTGCTCATCGATCGCCAATGCACCGCCCTCGCGCGCGAGGCTCAGCAACCCGCAGTCCGAGGTGACCACCGCCACGCAGTCCGCGTTGCGCGCGGAAAGCGCGGCCGCGAGCACGTCACGAAACATCGCCTCTGCCAGTATCTTTCGCTCGGCCGGCGGCAGCACCGAAGCCAGCCGATTCTTGGCAAACGCGAGCTCCTTCGCGGCGATCAAAATTGCGCGCACGGCGTCACTTTATAACCTACCGAACAGGCGTAGCCAACGGATGCGGTGATACCGGCCACCAGGGCACGCGACACCTTTTGACATTCTGCTTGACACCGTTTGGAGCCAAGCCAAGATAAGGGATGAACCGGGTTGCGTCAGCCGCGGCCCGCAAACCCTTCTACATCCGGGGGACCCCAATGCCCACAATCGGCCGAATCTCATCGCTGCTTGTCCCTGCCGTGGTGCTGGCATTTGCAACGACCTCGGTGAGCGGATGTCACCGGGAATCGGTTGAGGATTACCTCGCCGCCGGCGACTCCGCAATGCAGGCAAACAAGCTGGCCGACGCCGAACATCAGTACTCGGAAGCGGCGAAAGCCGCGCCCAACGATCCGAGAGTCCATGTCGCGCTCGGCAACCTCTACACCTTCGAGCACAAACCACAGCCGGCGCAAGTGGAAGACATGAAGGTTATCGATCTCGACCCGCGCAACCCGGCAGCACACGTCGCGCTCGGTAATCTGTATCTCGATCAGCAGGAGACACGGCAAGCCGAGGAACAATATCGCGCGGCGATCGCGCTCGATCCCTCCCACGCCAACTACTACCTGCAACTCGGTGAGGTGCTGAGCCGCGAAGGCCGGAGCGCCGATGCAGAAGCGCAGTACCGCACCGCAATCGGACTCGATCCCAAGAGCGCACAGGCGCATCTGGCGCTCGCGAACTTTCTAAACAGCCAACCCGGGCGCCAGGCAGAGGGTGATGCCGAACTCTCCACGGCACGAATTCTCGACCCCAAGCTCGCCGCCTCCGCACCGCCCGCCGCTGGCTCAACCGAGGAGGGGGCGCCCGCGGGAGCGGCGGCCTCAGGCTCGACAAAGATTAAGCCGCTCAACAAGGTTTTCCTGCTCACCAAGAACTCGCCGGTCTACGAAAGCCCCGATACCACCAGCAACGTGGTCGGACAGGTCCATAAGAAGAAGTACGTGCATGTGGTCGGATTGGCCGGGAGCTATCTGCAAATCAAATTGCGCAACGGTACCGTGGGCTTTGTGCCCGAGACCGCCGCCGAGTAATAGGCAATTCAGAGGCTGCAATTTCGACCAATCGGGAGAAACCAGGGCCATGGCCAACGAGGGGATTCTGGAACGCGAAGTCGATTTTCCGGGTAAGGCCTGTACGCTCAGCGCGTATACCGCGGAACCGCAGGATGGTCCGCCTGCCCTGCCCGCGGTCATCGTCGTGCAGGAATGGTGGGGACTGAACGATCATATACGCGACGTTGCGCGGCGCTTCGCGCGCGAAGGATACGTCGCCGTGGCGCCGGATCTCTATTCTCGCCAGGGCCACAAGGTCGCCAACGACCCCAATACCGCCGCTCAGCTGATGGGTGGTCTGAAGCAAGCCGACGGAATCGAGGATCTCAAGACCACCGTCGCATGGATCCGTGATCAGAAACGGACGCGATCCTCCAAGATGGGCATCATTGGCTTCTGCATGGGCGGGAGCTATGCGCTTCTGTTACCCTGCGAATCGAAGGAACTCTCGGCCGCGGCTCCCTTCTATGGAGAGATACCGCCCGACAACAAGATCCGCGAGCTGTCCTGTCCGGTTTTTTATGCGTACGACACCAACGATGGATGGATTAATCGTTCGGATGTCGATCGGTTGCAAAAGGCCCTGCGGGAATTTGGCAAGCAGGGCACGGTGAAGCTCTACCCGGGATGCTCTCACGGATTTTTCAACGACACCCGTCCCGACGTCTACAACGCAGAAGCCGCTCGCGATGCATGGCATCAGGTCCTGCAATTGTTCAGTGCGAATTTGAAGGGTTGAGGGAGAATACGGGGTCGCCGTCGATACTAATTCGGAGCTGACTCTGGTAGCGCCGTCCCGGCGGCGCCTTCTTCTGCCCTCATTTCTAGCGCCCAGGTCTCAATATTTGGTCCGCTCAGGTAGATGAGACGCCCCTCGTCGGGCGTGCGCTCGCGAAGCCAGCGCGCGACGATTTGCATCGGTTCCAGTTCGTCGCGTGTAACCGGCCTTGCCTTATAGCGCTCGAAGTGTTGGATAACAAAGTCTCTTACTTCCGTCCCCGCCGCTGGCGAATCTAGTTTCCGGGTCAGGGCGAGTCGTCCCGAGAGAACCACGTGTGCGGCGCGGTCGTCGTCGGAACCAGTGACGATGACCAGGTTGTTCTCGGTGATGACCTGGCTCAGCCGCGAGGCGCGGTGCGACAGGGTCACCAGCGATTCCAGGTCACGGCGCAATCTCGCCGCTTCCTCGTAGCGCAGCGCGGATGCGGCGTCATCGCGAGCGCGTGCCAGGTCGCCCAAAAGCTGCCCTCCGCGTCCTTGCAAAAAAACCATCGCCCGGCGTACGCGGACTCCATAGGCGTCGGCGCTGATGCCCGCGTTGCAGGGCGCGCAACAATGACCCATCTGCCCGTAGAGACAAGGCGAAAAGTCGGGATCGGGCGCAAGTCTTCCGGAGCAGGTCCGCAAACCCAGAATTCTCGACAGCGCATGTATGGAATGGTCGAGGCTGCGTCGTCCGATGAACGGACCCAGATACCTGACCCCGGGACGTGCGCCTATCCGGGGCGCGACCACAACGCGCGGAAATTCGTCGCTCAGGTCCAGCTTGATGAAATAGGCCGGCGCGACCGACTTCAGCATTCGGTTGTATGGTGGCTTGAGTTCGCGAATCAGCTCCGACTCAAGCAATGCTGCCTCCAGCGCCGATCGCGCGACGCGCGTCTCGATGGCGTAAACATGGCTGATAAGCTCTGCCGTCTTGGCGTTAACCGCCGCGGTGAAATACGACCCGACGCGCTCGCGCAGGCGGCGGGCTTTGCCGACGTAGAGCAGGTCGCCACGCGCATTGCGCATCAGATAAACCCCGGGCGCCAGGGGCAGCGCCGCAATGTCTTCGGGCGAAACATGCCGCTCGATGCGACGACCGGAAGGGCCGCGGCCATGCAGATCAAGCAAGCGGTCGAGCCGGCCAATTCCCATGTTTTCCGCTATTTCCAGAAAGACGCTCAAAATTTCAGCCGCCATGCGCGCATCGCCGAGACCGCGATGCCGTCCGGCGGTAGACAATCCGAAATGCTCCGCCAGCAGATCGAGGCGTCTTCGCTTGAGCGATGGAAGAAAGCGTCGTGCCATGCGCAGCGTGCACAGGATCGGATTGCGCAACCCGATTCCAAAGATTCGACGGAATTCGAAGTTCAGAAATGAAAAATCGAACGTGGCGTTGTGCGCGACCAGCACCGAGGGACCAAGAAAGTCGCGAAACGCGGGCAAGACCTTTTCGATCGGTGGCGCCGCGGTCACCATCTCATTACTGATCGAGGTGAGCCCACTGATGAAGCGCGGAATCGGCCCCTGAGGCCGCACCAGCGTCTCAAATGACTCGACCATTCTGCGCCCCACCATCCGATAAGCGCCGATCTCGATGATCGTGCCGGGTCCCGCCCGCCCGCCGGTGGTCTCCAGGTCAACGACGCAGAACGACGCTTCGTTCAGCGGCACCCGCAGCGCCGCGCACCTGCGCAACGACCACAGCGAGGTCGCCGTATCGAAAACAAAATTGGGATCGGAAGCGAGCAGCGTGTTGACGATCCGCGCGGCGAGTTCCGGATCAGAGCCAGCGCCCGACAGCAACAGGCCCAGCAGTTCGCGCGCATCGGCCCCCGCCGGCCGCGACTCCAGAAACGCGTACAGTTTCTCTTTGGTAGTCGCACGCGGATCGCGTGCAGTATTCAATCTCACCGTCTCCACGACCAACCCAGCCTCACCCGGCTAAAACGACTATCAAGTCGCTCCGCGGATGGGAATGCGGGGAATCCGGGAGTCAGTCGGTTGATTTCATGGAAGTTTAGCGCTATCGCGCTGGCGGCCGAGACGCCCCGCGCCGATGCGCGTATCTTACAGGGCCAGTAGCGCCGTAGTGCGCGCCTTCGCGAGGAGTTGCCGCTGCTCTCGCGCTCCGCGTCAGCCCAGTAGCGCGCCGTGGCAGCGGAGGATCTGATTGTCGTCGCGGCCCGCCATGGAACATCGCTTCTACCGTCACGCAAGAACTGGTTCTGGCGGTGATCTTTGCACCCGCGATGGCCAGGTAGGATTAAGAAGCTGACGGAGCTGCAGCAAGACTGCATGGCCCGGTCGTCTCCATAGGGCGAAGGCTGGCTATTGGTCGGCGCGGAGTCGCAGGCCGTTCCACATTCGGTCGGCGGATTCGCTGACTTCGCGCCGAGCACGCTGTTTGTCGGAAGCGTGCGCAATCAGCCGCGCGGCTTCATTCATCGCCCCCATAATCATATGGGCCAGAGGCTCGACCGGTTGTTTTTCGATGATGCCAGCGGCGATGGATACCTCGATCGCGGCCTTCATCCCCGCCAGGTAATAGCTCTCATCGGATTGGCGAAAGCCTTCCGAGCCAAGCACGGCGGGGGCATCGATCAGGATGATTTGCTGGACGGCGGGATCAAGGCACGCTTCAAGAAAAGCCTCATTTGCCGTCATCAACGCCCGCCACGGATCCGACTCTTTCGCTGCGGCCTCAGTACATTTGGCAGCCACTTTCAGCTGTTCCTCATGGAGGACCGCCTTGAACAGATCCTGCTTGTCCTTGAAATGGTGATACAGGGCGCCGCGTGTCACTCGCGCGCGCCTCACAATGTCTTCGGTCGCGGTGTCGGCGTAACCGCGTTCGGCGAAGAACTTCCGCGCAATTTTCACAAGGGCAGTGCGAGTAGCAGCCGAGTTTTCGGCCTGGCGACTCTTGACAGACATACGTTTAGTAAGTTACATACAGACAGTATGTATCAATATTCACGTTCTCTTGTGGAGGTTAGCAATGAACGCGTCTGAGTTCCAGTCCATGCGAAAGTTCGCCGACACCCCGTTTGGCCGCATCGCCTACGTGGAGGGCGGCAGCGGACCTGTCGCGCTGTTCGTTCACGGGTTTCCGCTGTGTGGCTACCAATGGCGCCATGCTCTGGTTGAACTCTCACCGGTGCACACCTGTGTGGCGCCAGACATGATGGGCGTGGGGTATAGCGAGATTCCCGCG
Organism: Candidatus Binataceae bacterium; assembly: GCA_036495685.1. Lineage (NCBI taxonomy): Bacteria > Candidatus Binatota > Binatia (SeqCode) > Binatales (SeqCode) > Binataceae (SeqCode) > Binataceae bacterium (SeqCode). Next base: position 38,800 of record DASXMJ010000023.1, read on the forward strand.
TCACAGGACCTTACGTTCGAATCCCAGGCTGACATGCTGGCCGCGTTTCTGGACGCACGCTCGATCAAGCAGGTTGATCTCGTGGCAAACGACACGGGTGCCGGCGTAAGCCAGGTGTTTCTCTCACTTCATCCGCATCGCGTACGCTCGGTCACCCTTACCAACTGCGAAGTCCACGACTTGTGGCCGAACGCGATGCTGGAGCAGTTTTTCACCGCACTCAAGTCCGGCGTGGTGGGGGAGTTGCTAGGGAACATCGTGGGCGATCCTGCGGCCGCCGCGCCGCTTGCCACGGCATATGAATATCCGGAGACCCTGAACAAAGAATCGCTTGAAATGTATTTCACTCCCTTCGCAGAGTCGGAAGCGCGCCGCGAGCAGGTGAAGGGTTTTTCGCAGTTCGAGCGCAATCGCGAACAGTTAGTTGCAGCAGCCAAGGGGCTCCGCGCGTCAAAGGTTCCCGCGCAGGTTCTTTGGGGCGAGGGAGATACCGCCTTTGATGCTCGCGCCTCGATCGAGTGGTTCAGGGGCAATCTCGGCGGACTGCGCAAAGTAACCACAATTCCAAACGCGAAGGTATTCTGGCCAGAGGAGCATCCTCGCCTTTTGACAGTGCTGCTCAAAGAGTTCTGGTCCGGCGTTAACTGAAGGTTTTGCGGAGCTGCCTCGGCGGTCGCTCCTCTGAATCGAAAAATCAAGAAGTTGGATCGGAGAACCAAATGCGCTCCCGCCGAGGCACGATGGCAGTTCTCAACAAGCTCGCATCACTCCAGCAGATCGACTCCTCGCAGCTCGCCTCTCTCGGATTCCGTATGAGCGGAAACTCCTCGCTTGGAGAGCGCGCAGCTGCGCGGAGTCGTAGGCTTTCGCGGCGGCCTACATCTCGAACGACAAGGGCCGGTCAGGCGAAGGCGAAGGTTTGGGTAGTGACCGGTGGCGACGATCAGGTGGTGCTCCTCGATCACGGGAACCAGTTTCAGGCCGAAGGTCGCGGAACGCGATCACGACGTTCTTCAAGGAAACCCTTGCGCGGCGTTTCGGAACCTCAGCCGTTGAATGATTAATTTGCAGTTACGCCGCTCCGCGCAACGATAGGAGAAACACATGAGCCCAAAGCAGGTTGGTCTTTCGATCGTGCTGGTCGGATTTGCGGCCCTCAACGCGTATTGCTTCTACACTTTTGGAACGGAGGGCTTTCTTCACGCGGCGCTTGCCAATGCAGCGACGGCGGCGGTCTTTATTGACCTGGTGATCGCGCTGACGATGGTCGCTGTGTGGATGGTCCACGACGCTGCGCAACGTGGTACGACCGTTCTCCCGTATCTGCTTTTGATGCCTTTCTTGGGCAGCATGGGCCCTCTGATCTATCTGCTCGGACGCTTTCGGGATGGTGCCGAGAACCGGAGCGCCTCCATTCTGGATCCGCGCCAAACGTAGTAGGCTGCGGCCCAGCTTCGGAAAGTCGCACCGGGTGGCGCGATTCGAGGCGAGGGTTTACAATTGCACTCAATATCGTCGAGGCACTGCCATGGAACGAGCTGAAGTTTCGCGCGACGTCGAAGCAATCCAGATTCCCGCTGGCTCGAAGACCAATATCGAGAAGGGAACTGAGGTTTACATAACCCAATCGCTGGGCGGAACCTTCACGGTCCAGGCGCCCGCCTACGGTGGCTTGTTCCGCATCGCCGGAAAAGATGCCGACGCGCTCGGCAAAAAACCCGAAGATGCGGCACCCGCGCGGACTGGTACCGCGGGCGACCTCGAGGCGATGGTGTGGGAACAACTGAAGACCTGCTTCGACCCCGAGATTCCCGTCAACATCGTCGATCTCGGTCTCGTCTACGGCATGGAAATCAAGGATCGGGACGACGGAAGCCACAAGGTCGAGGTCAAGATGACCCTAACCGCGCAAGGTTGCGGGATGGGGGGATCGATCGCGTTCGATGCGCGGCAAAAGCTCATGGGCTTGCCCGGCGTCTCCGAAGCGGATGTCGATCTGGTGTGGGAACCACCCTGGAATCCGCAGATGATCTCCCCCGAGGGCCGCGAGCGTTTGGGTCTCGATTGAAGCGACGGTTTGGCCCGAACCAACCGAGTTTCGGACGACTCCTCAGTGCTCCACCCAGCCGCCTCTCAGTGCGGCCAACGAGGTCCGATTTGACGGAGCGCGCGAGCTGGTGAGTCGTCGGTGTTCGACCGTCGCTGCGAAATGCTCGACACCAAATGAATGAGCGGCCCATGAGCCCGCTCTCCGGCAGGTGAATCAGCTGGACCAACGATCGGGCCGCCGCTGCGCGAGCAGGCAGAGGGTGTGCCTGCGCAGCTTAAGGTGCCCGGCGTTGACACGCTGGTAGACCTCCGATATTGAATTTGGTTCCGGTATTTCCATGTTTGCGATCGTAAAGACGGGTGGAAAGCAGTACCGCGTCGGCGTGGGCGACCAGCTTACGGTCGAGCGGATCCCTGGCGATGTCGGCGCGGAAGTCGCCCTCACCGAAGTATTGGCGCTCGGCGGCGAAACCCCCAAGGTCGGAACTCCGCTGGTAGCGGGCGCTTCCGTGCGCGCGAAGATCGTTCAGCAGCCCCGCGGCAGCAAGATCATCGTGTTCAAGAAGAAGCGGCGTAAAAACTATCGCCGCAAGCATGGGCATCGGCAGGAATTGACGATACTCAAGATCGAAGAGATTTCGGCGGGGGCGTAGATCCGCCGCTCGACTTCGCGGGAACTCTGCCGCTCTTCTCCGGAGGAGACCAGCCGTGGCGCACAAAAAAGGACAAGGTTCGACCCGCAACGGCCGCGACAGCCCCGGGCAGCATCGCGGTATCAAGATTTACGACGGCCAAACCGTCAAGGCCGGCAACATTCTCGTGCGCCAGCTTGGCACTAGAATTCATCCGGGCCGCAACGTCGGTATGGGGCGCGACTACACGATCTACGCGCGTATCGATGGAATCGTTAAGTACCAACCGCGCGGCGAGAAGCGCCAGGTGAGCGTCGAGCCGAAGGCCGCGGCGGAACCTAACTCTTAAAGCTTACGAGAGGGCGCACCGGAGCCCCGCGGGAAGTCCCGCGGGGCTTTTCATTTTGGGCGCGCTGTTATTCACTGGCAGGGCACCGGGCCCAAGCATCGGTTCCGGAGCGGGAGGACGATGGCGATGAAACTCGGGTTAGTAACAGGGTATACCGGCACTGGCGTGCCGATGGATTTGATCCACGCAGCCGAGGACGCGGGCTTCGATTCAGTATGGACGGCCGAAGCTTACGGCTCGGACGCTATCGTCCCACTCGCCTGGATCGCAGCTCAGACCAGGAGGATCAACCTGGGCACCGGAATCATGCAGATGCCGGCGCGCACACCCGCGATGACGGCGATGACCGCCATGACGCTGGATGCGATGTCGGGCGGGCGTTTCATTTTGGGCATCGGCCCTTCCGGTCCGCAGGTGGTCGAAGGATGGCACGGCATGCCCTACGGTAAGCCCCTCCAGCGGACGCGCGAGTATATCGAAATCGTGCGCAAGATCCTGGCGCGGGAAACGCCGCTCGAGCTTAATGGCAAAGAATACCAGATTCCCTACCACGGCCCCGGCGCTAGCGGCCTCGGCAAGCCGCTCAAGAGCATCATGCACGGCCGTAAAGATATGAAAATCTACACAGCGTCGATCAGCCCCAAAGGAATCGCGCTCGCGGCGGAAATCGCCGACGGTGTTATTCCCGTGTGGATGAATCCGGAACGTTGGGACCTTTACGCAGGGCCACTCAAGGAAGGCTTCGCCAGGACTGGCGGTAAAAAGTCTTTGGATAACTTCGAAGTGGCCCCGTTTGTTACTTGCGTGATGGGACCGGATGTCGAAAAGTGCCGGATGGCCGTCAAAGGCAATCTCGCCTTGTACATCGGCGGAATGGGCGCTCGCTCGAAAAACTTCTACAACGACTACGCCCGCCGGCTCGGCTACGAGGACGAGGCAGGAAAGATTCAGGACCTTTACCTTGGCGGCAACAGGACTGAAGCAATCGCGATGGTGCCTGACGGGCTGGTTGATGCAGTCGCGCTGATCGGACCAAAGGAACGGATCGCGGATCGCCTCAAGGCCTGGAAGGACTCACCGGTTAAGACCATGCTCATCGGAACCGGATCAATCGAAGCGGTCCGTACCCTCGCAGAACTCTGCGCCTAGCCAGGGGATTGGTCTGAAATCTCCTCACCCCTGGCCAGCGCCAGGGTGAGGTAGAACGTGGGCACCGTCACGGAACCGTGGGGGATCACTTCGTAAAACCTTCCGAACTTTTGGTTCCCATCGGCAAGGCAAGATCGCTCGGTTTTTCCAGCTGATAGGAAACGCAGGCTTCATCGTCGCAGTCGGACACTTGACTGTTTCCCCGGACCAATACGGGCCATTCGCGGGACCCAAAGCTAAGGCGGCCGCCCCGGCGCCACCGGCGACTGATATAATGCGTCAGCGGTATGCGGTTCATTGACGAAGCGCGAGTGTTCGTTCACGCCGGCAAGGGAGGTGACGGCGCGATTGCTTTTTTGCGCGAAAAATACCGGCCCTTCGGCGGCCCCTCCGGTGGTGACGGTGGTCGTGGCGGAAGTGTGATATTCGAGGTCGATGAAGGCCTCTCGACCCTGCTCGACTTCAAATATCAACCGCGATTGGTCGCCCGCGATGGTGAGCCGGGCCGCGGTAAGCAGCAGTATGGCCGGGCCGCCGATGATCTGATCGTATGCGTCCCGCCCGGTACCGTGGTCCTCGATGACCAAAGCGGCGAAGTGGTCGCCGACCTGGTCATGCCGGGGGGACGCGCAGTTATCGCGCAAGCCGGTGAAGGGGGACGCGGCAACAAGCACTTCGCGACCCCAACCCGGCGATCGCCGCGCATCGCAACGCCGGGCGTGCCCGGAGAACAACGATGGGTCAGGTTGGAGCTTCGTCTTGTTGCGGAAGCCGGACTGGTGGGACTGCCTAATGCGGGTAAGTCCACACTGCTGGCGGCGTTAAGCGCGGCCCGACCGAAGATCGCGCCCTACCCTTTCACCACACTCGCTCCCAACATCGGTCGTGTGTTTGTGTCCGAAGAAGAGAGCTATACCATCGCCGACATTCCCGGACTGATCGAAGGGGCGCATCTCGGACACGGACTAGGGATTCGCTTCCTGCGCCATCTATCGCGAACCCGGCTGCTGCTCTATGTGTTGGATGGCTCTTCGAATCCCGAGAAAGCCTACGCTACGGTTCGCGGCGAAATAGGCGCTTTTGATCCTGCTTTGCTCGAACGCCCCGCCCTGATCGCACTGAATAAGATCGATTTACTCCCAACCGGGGAGCGCCAGGCAGCGGCACGTGCGCTTGAGGTCTCCCTCGGGCGTCGGGTTTTGCCGATCTCCGCGGCAGAAGGGATCGGTCTTAAACCTTTGATCGCGCAAATTGCGCTGAAGCTCTCGGAACTCGATCAGGCAGCGGACGAATGTCCCAGCTGAACTACAAGGCGCCCATCCTCGCTCGCGCCAGGCGCGTCGTCGTCAAGGTGGGCAGCGCGGTGCTCTCGGGCCCGCACGGGCTCCTCAGCGAAGTGATTGACCGGCTCGCCCTCGAGACGGAGTCCGCGATTCGTGGTGGCCGTGAGGTCATCGTCGTCACCTCGGGGGCGATCGCTGCCGGGCGCGCGCGTTTGTCGAGGCTGGGCGACACTAGCATCGCGGCGCGACAAGCCGCGGCCGCAGCGGGTCAGATCGATCTGATGCGCGAATGGGCGCGGGCCTTTGCCAACCACAATCGGAGCATCGGGCAGCTGCTGCTGACGCATCAGGATCTCGCGGAACGCCGCCGGCGCATCAACGCCAACCAGACGATCGGGGCGCTGCTTGCCGCGGCGGTGGTCCCGGTTGTCAATGAAAACGACACCGTGGCGGTCGAAGAGATCAGGCTCGGCGACAACGATGTTCTTTCATCACTGGTCGCAACTCTGGTCCAGGCCCAGTTGCTGATCATCCTGAGCGACGTGCCGGGGGTTCTTACCGGCGATCCGCGCCGGCGACCCGACGCGCGCCTGGTTCCTCTTCTGACCGATCCGGAAGCGGGGATGAGCGGGCTGGTTGCGGAAAGCGCGGGCCCCCTCGGCAGCGGCGGCATGGCAACCAAGCTCAAGGCCGCCCGCGAAGCAGCCCGCGGCGGAATACCCTCGGTCATCGCACCCGGCGGCGAGCCGGGGGTGTTGAGTGCGGTTCTGGATCCGGCATGCGAGATCGGAACCTTGATCATTCCGGCCGGTGAACGCCTGAAAAGCCGTAAACACTGGATCGCCTATGCACTGCGCCCGGCAGGGGCGTTGGCGGTCGATCGCGGAGCGGCCGATGCGCTGCGCGCCAGGGGCCGCAGCCTGCTGCCCTCGGGAATAAAGAAGGTGCAAGGTGATTTTGGCGGAGGAGATTGCGTCAGCCTGCTCGACCCGGATGGGGTCGAGTTCGGACGTGGGCTGGTCAACTACCCCGCGGCCGATGTGATAAAGGTGATGGGCCGCCGTTCCACGGAAATCTCAGGCGTGCTTGGCTACAAGGTTGCCGATGAGATCATCCATCGCGACAACTTTGTGCTGCTCAAGGAAATTGCATGAGTCTTGAATCCGATGTGATAGCCATGCTCGGGAGAGCGCGGGCGGCCGGGCGCAAGCTCGCGCTCGCTCACGCGGAGCAAAAGAATGCCGCGCTGCTCGCGCTGGCGAAAATTCTGCGTGCCTCACGCGGCGCGATTCTCCAGGCCAACGCGCTCGATCTCGACCGCGCGCGTAGCCACGGACGGGCAGGGGCTTTTCTCGAACGACTGACTTTGAACGAAAGCAGGATCGAGGCGATGGCCAGGAGTGTGGAGGAGGTTGCGGCTCTTCGCGACCCGGTCGGTGAAGAGATTGAAGCGCGCCAGCGGCCCAATGGCCTTGCCATCTGCAAGATTCGAGTTCCGCTCGGATTGATCGCGATCGTTTATGAATCGCGTCCCAACGTCACCGTCGATGCGGCCGTGCTGTGTCTCAAGTCCGGCAACGCGGTGGCGCTGCGGGGCGGCTCAGAAGCACGTTCCACCAATTCCTTCCTGGCTAGATCGGTTGCCAAGGCGCTCGCTGAAGCGGGTCTCGATGCCGAGTGCGCGACTTTCGTGGAAGATCCGGACCGCGAGGTGATTCAGATTCTGAAGCGGCACCCTGAGCTAATTGACCTCATCATTCCGCGCGGCGGGAAGGCGCTCAAGGACGCGCTCGAAGGATCGGCGGTGCCGCTGCTCCCGCATTTTGACGGGCTGTGCCACACTTACGTGGATCGCGCCGCCGACCTAAAGATGGCCGAAGAGATTTGCTTCAACGCCAAGTGCAGCCGTCCTTCGGTGTGCAACGCGATGGAGACCATGCTCGTGCACTCGGCCATCGCAGAGCGCTTTCTTCCGCCCATCGCGACCCGACTTAAGAAAGCAGGCGTGGAGATTCGCGGAGATGAGCGGACCCGTCGCGTGCTGCGCGATGCGCGTCCCGCGACCGAAGCGGATTGGGATACGGAATACTTGGACCTGATTCTCTCTGTGAAGGTGGTGGATTCGGTCGATGAAGCCATCGTTTTCGTCGAGCGCCACGGATCGCATCTAGCCGACGCAATAATCACGCAGGACCGCTCCGCGGCAAAACGCTTTGAACGCGAGGTCGATTCGGCTACGGTTTATGTAAATGCATCGACCCGTTTTACCGACGGGTTCGAGTTTGGATTTGGCGCGGAAACCGGAATCTCCACCAATCGGCTTCATGCACGAGGGCCGATGGGTCTCAGCGAGCTGACCACGTACAAGTATGTGGTTCACGGCAACGGGCAGGTGCGCGGCTAAGCGCAACTAATTGGGAGGCCGTCCGCGGCAATGCGTGTAGGTCTGTTTGGGGGGAGCTTCAATCCAATCCACTTCGGCCATCTGCGATCGGCCGAAGAAGACCGCGAGGCTCTCAGTCTCGACCTGGTCTATTTCATTCCCGCCGCGTCGCCTCCGCACAAGGTCGAGGGCGATCTCGCGCCGGCGGAACATCGCCTTGCGATGGTGCGGCTTGCGACCAAGGGCAATCGCCACTTCATGGCATCGGATGTCGAGATTCGCCGCACCGGCCGCTCTTACACCATCGAAACCGTGAAGTACTTCCTCGCAACCCTCCGCCAGCCGGCGACGCTGTACCTGCTGATGGGCGCCGATCAATTTGCGGAACTCGAGACCTGGAAGGACTGCGGCGAGATCGTTTCGCTGTGTAACATCGCCGTGCATACCCGGTTACCGGAAGGTGAAAGCGGTCCGGCCAAGGTCTCGCTTGCCGCGCTGAACGGGTTTGGTTACAGTCAAAAAGAAGATCACTACGTGCACACGAGCGGGCACACGCTTTCGTTTATCGCAAGTTCGGTTATTCCTTACTCGGCTACTGCAATTCGCCGCAAAATTCAGCGCGGACAATCAATCAACTATCTCGTCCCGAGTGATGTCGCGGACTACATCCAACGACACGCGCTTTATTGATTAGAGGCACACCGAACCCAAGCGTGGATTCACGAGAGAAGGCACTCACCGCGGCTGAAGCGGCGCTGGAAAAGAAAGCCTACGACCTGGTCGTGCTCCAATCGGAGCATCTCTCAACCATCGCGGACTACTTCTTGATTGCGACTGGGCGGTCCGACGTGCAGGTGCAGGCGATCGCCCGCGGCATCGAAGAGCGGATGGTCAAGGACGGGATGCGCCCGCTCGCAGTCGAAGGCTTAAATCATGCACACTGGGTCGTGCTCGACTATGACGACGTCGTCGTGCACATCTTTTACGAGCCGGCCCGCGACTTTTACCGTCTCGAACGGACCTGGAGCGATGCGCGCCGCGTCGAGCTGCCCGCCCCGATCCAGGCTCAGGTCGAAGGCCTGCGCCTGCACGCGCTGGCGTGAATCGGGGCGTCGGTCCGTGCCCAGTCCGCGTAATCCGCCAATGTTCTGACCACAACCCTCGCATGGTTCGAATCGGGACATCGGGCTTCAGCTACAAGGAATGGTGCGGCACTTTTTACCCCGAAAAAATCGCGGGGCCGAAGATGCTCGCCTTCTATGCGGCGCGCTTCCCGACTGTCGAAATCAACTACACGTTCCGCGCGATGCCGCGCCGCCAGATGCTCGAAAAGTGGTGCGGCGAAACCCCCGAGAGTTTCCGCTTCTCGCTCAAAGCCTCGCAACGAATCACTCATATTGCCAAGCTCCGGAACGTGGAGCGCGAAATCGATTACTTCATTGAGACGGCTCAGGCGCTGGGTCAGCGCCTGGGACCCACGCTCGTTCAACTGCCACCCGGGTTCAGAAAGGACCTGGTAGTTCTCAAGGACTTCCTGTCTCTGCTGAATGACCGCATGAAGACGGCCTTCGAGTTCCGCAACAAGTCGTGGCTGAGCGACGATACTTTCGCCATGCTGCAAGAGGCGGGCTGCGCGCTGTGTATAGCCGAAACCGACCAGCTCGCAACCCCGGCGGTGCGAACAGCGCCCTACGCTTACATGCGCTTGCGCAAGGAGAACTACGCTGACGCGGACCTGGCGCGATGGGCTGAACAGATCAGGAAGCTGGCGAGTGAATGCACCGAAGTGGATGTATTTCTGAAGCACGCAACCGGCGCCCCGGCCTTGGTCGAAAAGCTGACCGCGATGGTTGGGTCGGTATGATATTTCCCCACGGGCAGCGTACTGCCTCGAAATTGGTGCCATTCCGAGGCGGAGCACGGGCGTGGCCTTGTGTTCAGCGCCCCCACCGATGCCAGGTAGTGAGTGACGTGGCTGCAAAATGATCGACAGCGGCAAAATCCACGACTACCACGCGCACGTCTATTACGATCCGCGAAAACGAGGCACCGCCTCTCGACTGCGCCGCGCGATCGAAAAGGCATTTCGGGTTGAAATGGGGCGCTGGCACGATCAACCCGTCGGCCCGCATCCGCGATCGATGTACCAGGTCAAGTTCGCCCGCGGCGAATTTCCGAAAATTGTCCCGTGGCTGATGCTGAATCGGGGCGGGCTTTCAGTTCTGGTCCATCCGAATACCGGCGATGCGTACCACGATCACGCGATCAACGCCCTCTGGCTCGGGAAGTCGCTACGCCTGCGTCTCGCCTGTCTTCGCCCGCGACGAAAGTGATTTAGGCGGCGTTCTCAGTATCGTCAGCTGTGCGCTCGGCAGTACAGGAAATTACTTTAGGCGATTGCGCTAGTAGAAGGTCGTGAACTACCGCGTCAAGTGTTGGCGCGTTCGCATCCCAACTGAGCGCCGCAATTTGGTTCACCTCCGTGCGAGGTGGGTTTTTGTGTGCGCGCGAATGCGAGCTGCTAGCAAGTCTGGGATCTCGACCTGTGGAAAATGTTTGCACGGCAGGCTCTCGACGTTGAGGTTGGCCCTGCGTGCGACCTCAGCATTCGTAGCCACAATCCAACTATCCCAAAGACCGCCTACGGACCAAGAAATCGGCCGATATCCTAGTTCCTCCGAGGTGTATCTGTGATCGGCGAGTCCCTCCCACAAATAGTGTCGGACCCAAGTCACGTAATTCTTCTCGAGGCGCAGATGATAGTCTTGACCAATCGCATCCCAAGCTCGCGCGTCGCTGTTAGCCTGATTCCGGAATAGGCCCTTACAACTGTTCACTATCGCTGTGTCATCGAGGTCGTTGAGTGCGAACAAGGTTGCCGTGGCATCGGGCGGAACGGAGTCTCTAAGCAGGGCCGCCTCATGCACGATAGCATTGCGCACTATTTCGGGATGTCGCGCTACCAGACTTAGCGCAGCCAAGCCCGCTGAGCTGCAGCCATAGAATGCTGCAGGTGCGAGGTTGAGCGACGACATCAGTGCGGCGATTTGGCCGGCAAGCATAGTCGCCGTTACCTTCCCAAACTCCGATGGTGGACCGGATCGGGAGAAGCCCGGCATATCGAAGGTGAGTATTGTGAATTCATCTGACAGAACATCCGCGACGGTCTGAAAGCTTGCACTGTCGCCCTCGCCGGACGGCATCAAAACCACCGACGGACCGTCACCTCGCAGTTCGCAATACCAATCGATCTCGGACGCATCGTGGTGAAAGATTCTGGCTTTCATGAGATTTGACTTAGTGAGGGAAGGAAACTCTGTCCCACGGCGCTTGCAGGGGTCGATGTTGCTGGTAACTGTTGGCTCGCTGGTCTTTCTGCAGGCGTCTGTGCGTTTCATCGCGGGGGTCCCGCCGCCGGTAACGTTACCATGCTCTTCAGGATTGCCCCCCAACCTGCGCGAGGACGAAATCAACTCTTTCGCAGACCGGCAATCTCGGAATTTCGATCAGCTCATACCCGCACCTTAGGTAGACCTCCAGTGCCAATGGGTACTGCGCCAGCGCATCTTCAAAGCTGTGCCGTCGTTCCTCGTCCTGCTTGAAGATTTCTGGCCACGGGGGCGTGACGAACACCTTCCTCGCGTAGCGGTAGATTCGTGCGGCCGCACGATGATGCTCCAGAGTGCGGACATTCAGCAATCGCGACCATCCGATTGCTTCTGGAATGCCACGATCAAAAAATACCGGATTGGTTCGCTCCACCACCTCTTCGAAGACGTCCATGTCCCGCGCCAGCAGAAGCTCTCTGAATTTGACCTGATCCTGCCACGGGGTCGCATCGCCTCCGATACGAAGCTGTTGCCGGACGATCCGGCGTCCCACCTCGTCGATGCATAGAAATCCACGCCTGCGCAAGGCATCGATGAGGGTGGACTTTCCACCGCCCGAGCATCCGGTGATCACGTAGAAGTTACTTCGTTCCAGAGTCATAAAATTTTCCCAGTCGACGCTCCTCCCAAGCCCGGGAGAAGCCGCTGCCGTTGGTCGCGTGCAAGAGGCGAGACCAGTTTCACGCGCCAGAAAAGGCGCGCGACCACAGACTCGCCAGGCTCACGAGCGAACCGCAGAAGGAAAACGTACGCTCAGACGCGGCGCACCAGGTGGGTAATCCAGACCAGGATGACGGCACCAATCGTCGCTACCACCAGGGAACCGATCATCCCCTCGGGCCCTGCCACTCTCAGTTGCGCGAAGATCCATCCCCCGATGATTCCGCCGATGAGGCCGAGGATCAGGTCCCCAATCAACCCGTAGCCGGCGCCCTGCATCAGCTTCCCCGCAAGCCAGCCGGCAAGAATTCCGATTATGATTGTCCCGATCATGAGGTTTCCCGCGTCTGCGCGCTAGCAACCGGGCGCATGATGCACGCCCGTGCGCTGGAACGCCAGCGTCTGTAATTCCTCGGCCAGGGTCAGCGTGCGTGCGTGGGCCGCACGCGCCATCTGCTGGGACTCCTCGTCGACGGCCAGACGTGCCAGAAAGTGCCGACCCAGCTGATGATGATGTTGCTCGTCGGGCTGGATCACGCCGCGATACAGCAAGGAGGTTGCGATGTCTCCCGCCCGCTCGCAGAGCTCGATGAACTGCACGTTCTTGACCAGCGCGATAGCTTCGCGCGTGAACTGCCCTGCGGCAACGCGCTCCACGTCGTTCTCCAAGGTGCTCAGAAACTTGAACAGGGGGCTGTATCCCTGGGCGAGAGGGTCGAATCCCTCGAGGTCGTCGCCCAGACTGTGGAGTCGCTCGACGATTAGTCGGTAGTGGCGGGCCTCGTCGCCGGCCTGCCGAGCGAGCGCGAGCTTCAGCTCCGCGCCGCGCGCTGAGGGCATCCACAATGCGGCAATCTCACTCGCTTCGAGTTCGTTTTTCAGCGCAACTCGCAGCAGATTGCGCGGACTCAAGTCACCGCGCGCTTCCACCCCGAGCGCCTGAGCGGGAGCCAGTCGTTTCAAGATTGATTCGTTTTCGGACGCGAGTTCCGCGATAAAAGCTACAGCGTCCATGGTTTGCAGACCCTACACTCGCGCGCCTACTTCTTCTGTTCCATCGGTACGCCGCAGCACTTGAGCGCGCCGGTCCCACCCTTGGTGACAATTACCTGCGATCCGCATTTGCCGCAGATATAAACCTTACCCAGCTGATTGGCCATCTCCCAGTCCGTTCCTCTTGTGAAATTGATTGCTCACGCGCCGCGGAACAGCGGCTTGCGCTTCTCCAGAAACGCACGCACTCCCTCGGCGCGATCGGCAGTCGTTTGTAGCAAGGCGTAGAGATCTTCCTCAAGCCTGACGCCCTGCTCCAATGTCATATCATACCCTTTTATCACCGCATCTTTGACCAGTCGCGCGGCCAGCGGCGCGCGGCTCAAGATCGCCTCGACAACCGCACCCCCGGTGCGAGCCAGATCGCGCTCATTTTTCGCAAGATAGGCTACCAGTCCGATTCGATGCGCCTCGGTTCCATCGATAGCCGCGCCGGTGAGGATCATGCGCAGTGCGTGCGCCGGTCCCACCAGCCTGGGAAGCCGCTGGGTTCCGCCGAACCGCGGCAAACCGCCCCGCCCTGCCTGGGTGAGTGCGAATCGCGCGGATGCCAGCGCGACGCGGATGTCGGCGGCCATCGCCAATTCCAGCCCTTCGTCGGTGGCGTCTCCATTGACGATCGCGACGGTGGGCTTCGAGATCGCTGCGAGCGACTCGACCAGTGCAGGGTTCACCTCCGGGGCGAATCCGCTGCAGAAAGCTTTGCCGGTGCCGGTGATCGCGAGCATCCGCGCGGAATCATCATCTTCGACTTCTTCGAAGAGTTCGATGAGCCGCGCCGCCGCTTCCGCGCCGAGTTTCGCGCTCCGCGCCAAACCGACCAGCCGCGCGGTAACACATCCTCCTGCGGCGCTGATCTCGATGGGCCGCCGAGCCTCCGGGTGATGTCCCTGCAAGGCATGCGCGGTTTTTGAGCGAGCGCGCGGCGTGCCGGTCTCTCCTATTCCGCCCTCAGGTCCTTGCGCAGAATTTTACCCAGCTGGTTCTTGGGTAGCGCGTCGAGAAACGCTATCTTCTCGGGCCGCTTGAAGCTGGCCAGTCGCGACCTGCAGAACTCGGTCAATTCCGGTTCGCTGGCACTGGCGCCTTTGCGCAACACCACAAATGCTTTCACGGTCTGGCCCCACTCCTCCGACGGAACTCCCACAACCGCGACCTCATCGACTGCAGGATGGCTCATCAGGACGGTTTCGATTTCTGCCGGAGCGATGTTCTCGCCGCCGCGAATGATCATGTCGTCCTTGCGCCCGGCGAAGAACACATACCCATCTTCGTCCAGCCATCCCAGGTCTCCGGTCGCACGCCAACCGTCAGGCAGCGCGGCGTCATCGGCCCGGCCCGCGTATCCCTTCATGATCCGCGGTGTGCGAATGATTATTTCACCGACCTGTCCGGCGGGAAGCACCTTGCCCTCCTCGTCGCGGACCCTCACTTCGACGTCGGGTAAGGGTTTGCCGATCGAGTTGAGGCGCTTGAGCTTGAGCTCGACCTCCGCGGGGGAACCCTCGAGACGATGGTCATCCGGACCCAGCACCGTAAGTGACGACGTGGTCTCGGTCTGCCCGTATGCGTTTACGAATCCCACCGTCTTCGGAAATGCATCGATCGCGCGCCGGATAACCTGGATCGGCATCGCAGCGCCGCCGTAAGCCAGGTTTGTCAGGGTAGATAAATCGGTCTTCGAGAAGGACGGCTCATCGAGCAGCTGTTTCATCATGGTGGGGACCACGAAAGCGTGCGTCACCTTCTCGGCCGCAACCAGCTCGAGCCAGGTTTTGGCATCGAATTGCTGCATCACGATCATTTTGCGACCCGTCCAAATATTGGTCATGTACGCGGTGGTTCCGGCGATGTGGTAAAACGGCACGCACACCAGTGCGATCCCCCGGTCGCTCCCATCGGCCATCTCCACGTTCGCGGTGACATAGGCAGTGAAGTCGCGGAACGAAAGCATGACGCCCTTGGGCAGCGAGGTGGTGCCGCTGGTGTACATCAAGATGGAGGTATCTTCGTCTTCCACCTCGGCCTCGGTCTCGTCGGGCTCCGCTTTCGCTGTCAAATCGCCCAGCCGCGGGATTCCGCCCCTGCCCTCGCCGATCGCGAGCAAGGAGTGCACCTTCAAGCGAGGGCGCATCCGCTCGATCAAATCGAAATAGCGATCGCCGACCAGCAGCACACGTGTTTCGGCGGCGTTGATCATGTACTCGAGCTCATTTTCCTTGGCGCGGTAGTTGAGCGGAAGGAATGTCAGTCCCGCCTTCGCCGCCGCATAGTAGCTGGCGACGTAACAATCGGAGTTGGTATCAAGCGTGGCGACCACATCGTGGCTCTTCAGTCCGGCCTGCTTGAAAACGGCTGCCAGACGCGCGACCTGATCGGCGAGCTGCGCATAGTTCAGCCGTTGCCTCCCAAAAACCAGAATCTCCTGATCCGGCACAATGCTGGACGGGATGGTTACGAAATTGACAGTGTTCAAGGAGCCTGTTTACCTCCTGGGTGCCCCGGGCCTTCTTGGGTGCCGGAGCCCGCGCGTCCCGCGGTCGTGACGATGCTCATGCCCGCTCAGCATCAAGAGGCGATAGGCGAGACGCCGTTCCAAGGAAAGCCCTTCTCCGAGTGGCAACTCGAGCCCGCCCCACACCGCAAGCTTGATCAGCGCGGTATTTTCGCGGGGCAGTTGGGCGAACCAATGAGCCAGTTCCAGCGCGCGGCTCTCGAGCTTCGCCACCGAGACGACTTCGGCGACCAAACCTATAAGCAATGCGTCTTGCGCGTCAATCCAGCGGCCCGAAACCGCCAGGTCCAGCGCGCGGCCGAGCCCAAGGCGGCGTGAGGCCGTCTGGGTGCCGGCGACACCGGGGATCATTCCGACCCCGGTCTCGGGCAGGCAAATCCGGGTATCTTCCGCGGCGATCGCGATGTCACACAGCAGCGCCATCTCAAGTCCGCCGCCCACGGTGAACCCGTGAACCGCCGCTATGGTTGCGACCGGTAGCGCTTTCAGTCGACCCCACACGTCGCGGCGGAAGCGAACCCAGCGCGCGACCACCGGCGACGGCGCCGTGCCGAACTCGTGCAAATCACCCCCGGTCGAGAATGCCGGGCCGGCGCCGGTCAGTACCATCGCGCGGACTTCGACGTCATCATGTACCGCGCTCAAAGCACCGAACAGAGCATCGCGCATGGCGACGTTGTAGGCGTTCAGCTGGTCGGGCCGATTCAGCGTCACCCACGCGACGGCGCCGCGTTTTTCGTAGAGGACCGCGTCAGGCCGGTCCACGCTCTCGCTCATAGTTCCAGAATGTTCGCCAGCTGCAGGCGATGCTCGCTCGGATCGCCGAACAGTATCGAGCTTGCGCGCGCACGTTTGAAATACAGATGCGCGGGATGCTCCCAGGTAAAGCCCATGCCTCCGTGAATCTGGATATTCTCGGCCGCGGCGTGAAAGTACGATTCTGAACAATACGACTTGGCCAGGTGCGCAGCTTCAAACCCATCTTCGCCGTCGGCTATAGCGAACGCGGCGTGATAGGCGGCGGAACGTGCGAACTCCGTTTCCACCAACATATCGGCGCATTTGTGCTTGATCGCCTGAAACGAGCCGATCGGCCGGCCGAACTGCAGACGGGTCTTCGCGTACTCGGTCGACATTTCAAGGCAGCGCTGCGCGCCGCCTACTTGCTCGGCTGCCAGCATCGTCACGCCAAGCGCCATCACCTGTTTGAGCGCTCCGGTGGCCTCGCCCGCCGAAATGCGCGTTGCGGGGGTGCTCGAGAAATTCAGTCGCGCCATCTTGCGGGTCAAATCGAGCGTCGGCAGCGCGTGCCGCTCCAACCCCGACGCGTTCGCTTCGACCTGAAACAATGCCAAGCCGTCGTCGGCCTTGGCCGCGACGATCAACGCATCCGCGAGGTGCCCGTCTAGAACGTAGTCCTTCACTCCGCTCAGCTTCCACTCGGACCCCACGCGGGTGGCACGCATCGCGACGGAGGCGAGATCCCATTTCCCGGCCGCTTCGGTCACCGCGACGGTCGCGATCGACTTGCCCGATGCGATGGCGGGCAGGAGTTTCCTTTGCGCCGCTTCATCGGCACCGTGTAGTAGAGCGCCCGTTGCCAGGACCGCACTTGCCAGATAGGGTCCGCAGAACAACACCCGTCCCATCTCCTCCATCGCGATCGCCAGCTCGACCGGGCCCAGGCCCGCACCGCCATGGCGCTCCGGCACCATCAGGCCAAGCAGCGACAATTCCGATGCCATGCGTTCCCAGGTCCTGCGATCGTAGCCCGGCTCGGTCTCCATCAGGGTGCGGACCGTTGCCTCAGACGATTCGTTCTCCATGAATCGGCGCACCGTCTGCCGAAGTTCCTCGTGCTCGTGCGTGAAAGCGAAATCCATTGTGGTCCTCTTGAGGTCCGTGACGACGATCGACGTTGAGGCTCAGGCGCTGCGCGGAATCTGTTTCCACGGAACGTCCTTGTCGGAGCGCGGTTCGCCGGGCAAACCCAGCACGCGCTCGCCAAGGATGTTGCGCATGACTTCGGAGGTCCCGCCTTCAATCGAGTTGGCGCGCGCCCGCAGGAACTGGTACTTGGTCAGCGAGTTACGCCCTTCGCGCGCGCGCGAGGTGGGCCGGCGCCGTTTATAGCCGGGCTCGTATATCAGCGAGTCGGCTCCCATCACGTCCATCGCGCATTCCCAGATGCGCTTGTTGAGCTCAGCCTGGGCAAGTTTGACGACCGAGCCCTCCGGCCCTGGGTTGCCCGCTTTGCGCGCGGCCTTCCCGCGCTGGGTGGTCATCCGTAACAGTTCGGCTTCGATGTACAGCTTGGTAATTCGATCGCGCAGTAAAATTTCCGCGTCCGGCGAGAACTGTCCCTGTTCGCGTGACTTCCACAAATTTATCAATACGCCGATCGAGCCGGCGCCGCGGCGGGTCGGGCCGCCGCCGCCAATCGCGGTTCGTTCGTTCATCAGGGTGGTGATAGCTACCTTCCATCCTTCGCCTTCACGGCCCATCAGCCGATCCGCCGGAATCTTCACGTCGGTGAGAAACACTTCGTTGAACTCGGCTTCTCCGGTTATTTGATGGAGCGGCCGCACCTCGACGCCGGGACTTTGCATATCGAGCAGGAAGTACGACATCCCCGCGTGCTTGGGAGCATCGGGATTGGTGCGCGCCAGCAACATGCCCCATTTCGAGACGTGGGCGAGGCTGGTCCAAACCTTCTGGCCATTCACCGTCCAGTAGTCACCCTCGCGGGTCGCGCGAGTCGCCAGCCCCGCGACGTCGGAACCCGAGCCGGGCTCGCTGAAAAGCTGGCACCAGATGTCTTCGCCGGTGAAGATGCGGCGCAGGAGTGTTTTCCTCATCCAATCGGTACCGTGGGTGAGCACAGTCGGCGCGCCCATCCCAATGCCGATCGCGTTGATCATCATGTCATCGTAGTGGGTCTTGGCGTGCTTGCTGAGCTCGTCAGCAATGACGGCCTGCATGCCCGGGCTGACTCCCAAACCTCCGAATCCCTCGGGAAAATGGACCCACGCCAGACCGTAATCGTACAGCTTGCCGCGGAAGGTAAATTGGTCGACCTTGTCGGGATGCGCCTCTTCCAGAAGCGCGCGTACCCGCTTGCGCAAATCCTCTTCGCTGATCTCACGCTGGGCCATCGATGTCCCACTCCTTACGAGCAGATCCCATTTTCATATCACAGTTGCACCCTGGCAGTAGACACTCGGAAGACCCGGGCACCCCTTTCCGCAGCAGCCGTATTGGTCGTGGCGCGAGCATCAAAGGCTGCTTTGAGTGGCGCAGTCGCGCGCGGTTTTTACTGGTTCCAGACCGCCGTGGTCCAGTGAACCTCAAGCGTGCTGCTTGCGATCTCAGGCCTCCGAGAGCCGCACTGGGAGTGCAAGGACGATGGAATAAGGAACGCGGCGAACTTCTCAAACTGAATGCAGCTCGGCACTGTCGCTGTAAGCAACTGCCGGCCGGCCGCGCTCGTACACCACGCGCCCGCCGATCAACGTCATATCCACCGGCAGGCTGAGGAGTTCGTCGGGGTTCAGGGTCGCGGGGCTTCGCGGCAGTACGATGAGGTCGGCCAGCTTGTCCGATGCGATTTCGCCGGCATCGATACGCGCAAGGCGCGCCGCATCGCGTGTGAACATCGCAAAGGCTTCACTCGATTCCAGACATTCCTCGGGTGCGAGTACCTGCCCGTCTACCGTCGACCGCGAAATGGCCGCCGCGATTGCCGCCAGCGGTCGCGCGGGTGTTACCGGTGCATCGGTTGCCCCGACCAGCTCAATTCCGGCCGCCAGCAGGCTGCGCGCCCGATAGAGATGCGGAACTAGACCGGGCTCTTCGAGGTACTTGGGCCCGCGAAAATGCAGAAACCCCGGGTTGCTGACTACCCAGGCACCGCTAGCCGCGATTCTCGCGATCAGGTCCGGCGAGATCGTGCCGCCGTGTTCGATGCGGCAGAGGGGAAGCGGCTTGTCGCTCGCAAACTGCCGACGGGCGACTTCGATCGCATCGAGCGCCTGCTCGAGTTCCTCTATTTCGGTGGTGTGATAGGCGCAATCTAGGCCGTTTCCTAGTCCAATCCGGGTGCACCGCGCCATCCCACCCTCGTTGCCGCCGCGGGCGGGCATGAACTTGAGTGCAGCAATCCGAATGCGTCCCGCCCGGGCGCGTTCCAGGGCCTGGGGCAATGCATCGAGGTACGGTGCTCCGAGCATCACGCCCACCCGCTGGCTTATCGCTCCGCAACTGGTCAGTTTGGCGAACAGCGCGATCTCCGCTGGTCCATTGCGAACGGTTGCATCGGTGAATGCAGTCACTCCGGCAGCCGCCAGTTCACGGCTCATCACCCCGGCGCGAGATTCAATTTCCGCGGGGGTGACGCGCGGCATTTGCGCGCCGAGCCATTCCTCCATCCCAACGAAGAGGCCAGTTAGGCGTCCGGTCGCATCGCGATGCATTTGCGCGCCGTCCGGCGGCCGAAACTTGGGGTTTTCCAGGCCGAGCTGATTGATCGCACGCGTGTTCAGCCACGAACCATGAAGCGTCTGATGACGCAGCCGCAACGGATTTTTGGGTACCGATTGGTCAAGCTCGTCTCGGGTGGGACCACGCTTTTCGGCGAGCATCGTCTCATCGCAGCCAAAGGCCCTTAGCCAATTACCCGGGGGTGTCTTACCCGCGGCGGCGCGCAAATCAGCGAGCAAATCACCGAGGGTGCGGCAGCGCCAGACCGAGATGCCCGTTTTCACCGCGGCGGCCTCGAGAAAATGTATGTGCGAATCAATAAACCCGGGGGCAACCGTTCGCCCCGCAAGCTTCACCAGGTGGGTTCGCGGACCAACGCACGCTTTGAGGCGGGCAAAGGGTCCATAGTCGACGATCCGTCCGGCAGCAATCGCGACCGAATCACTGCCGGGCCGGCCAACGACCTCCCCCTCGTGAAGAACCAAATCGGCTTTGACCGCTTGATTGACCAACGTTGATTCGCCCGCCCGAAGCGGCGGCAAAATCTCGCCCCGCGCGGGGCTCGTCATCAGTCCGAGGAAGGCAGCGGCTTTGCTTCCTTGATCTTCATATCGCCTTCACAACACTCCAGTGCACCGGGACCCGCCTTGTTGCAGAGCACCTCGGTGCCGCAGTTTTCGCACAGGTAACGTTTGCCAAGCATGTTTGCCATTTCTCGTATCTCTCCTTAGCGCTGCAGTCCGTAACAACTCGACTGCTTTACTTTAAACCTTGCGGAAATGGAATGTCGGAGACCTCGGCTTCGAGCTCTCCTGCGATATCGGCGATCGTGAGTCGGGTCCCTGGCTTCCAGACGCTGTGATTCAGAATCGCAAGACCTATGACGCCCAGTCGCGGAGAAACCTCGACACTGCTCAGCCGGCCCACTTCCTTGCCCTCGAACCGCGCCGATACATTCAGCGCCGGCACGCGTTCGCCCTCGATGACGAGGCCATAGAGCTTTTTTTTGATACCGCCTCGTGCGGTCGCACGCTCGATAGTTTCCTGGCCGACGTAACATCCCTTGTCGACTGAGATGGCGCGGTTGAGCCGCGCCTCCAAAGCGATGGTCTTGTCTGTGGAGTCAACTCCAACCCTCACGATACCGTTTTCGACCCGCACGATCTCAATGGCATCGGTCCTGATCCGCCGGAAATCCGCTCCCAGAGACTCGATCGACGAGAGGACATCCGCAACCCTTTGGCGCGGCGCCAGTATCGTCCCGGCGGAGGCCCCGAATCGTGGCAGGTTGCCAATCGATATCTCACCCGTGCGTGTCCATCTCCATTTTTCCGGCACAACCACATCCTTGGTAGTAGCCCGGATGGCC
The DNA here is from genome assembly GCA_036495685.1 of Candidatus Binataceae bacterium. NCBI lineage: Bacteria > Candidatus Binatota > Binatia (SeqCode) > Binatales (SeqCode) > Binataceae (SeqCode) > Binataceae bacterium (SeqCode). The sequence continues at coordinate 60,110 of DASXMJ010000023.1, forward strand.
TCGGCAGCCCGCGGCCCCTCTACATCGACAACCACCAAATCGGGGCAGTCCTCGAATTCCACATCATCGGCCACCAGCAGCTTCTCCAGATGCTCGCGGGTCTGGCTCCAAGCCGCTTGGTCGATTTCAATCAGAATGGACGCGTCGTCGATCCACGCGAAAAACTCTGCGATCAGGTGCGCATGTTCGGTGAGGAACAGCGCCGGAACGATGGCGCCAGAGCGAGCATTTTTGATGTCGTTGCTGCACATCCCGTGAAGGAACGACACCCGATCATCACCAAACACGCGAATGAGCTTGCGCTCGAAGAGCGCACATACCCCTGCACCGCGCTGAAGTACGTCGTAGTCAGCGAGTACCTGCGCACGGTTCGCAGAAGCTGGGGCTAAGGTTCTGGTCGTTTCCTGGGTGTTTTGCACGGTTCCAGAGTGCTGCGCCAATGGTACATTTTACTAGCCGGAAGGGATGCTCGCCACCCTGCGACCGGCGAGCTCGGATTGCAGCCGGTTCATGGTTGGCAGCGCTCCGCTGATGGCGGTCAATGGGATATGATTTAGATGGAGGGAGCCAAACATCCATGGGCCCGTTCTTGTTGGGATTGATAATCGGATTTGGCGGCGCGCTTGCACTGTTCATTTACAACGAAGGCGACTTGTTCCTGAAGCTTTCGCAACAGATTAAGCAAGCCGCTCAGCGCTTCAAGCAGTCGTCGTGAGGCAAACAAGGTGCGTGGACTGTCTCTGGTCCGCTGCGCCTGCCTGGGCGCCGCGATCGCCGGCTGCCTGACGGTCATCCGATCGGCGCACGCGGCGGATGCGCCCAAAGTCGTCATCACCGCGTTTACCCCTGAGGGGGGGACCTTCCACGTAATCGGATTTCTGGAAGGCAACGATCTCGCATCGGCGGGTATTTTCGATCGGGGTGAGAAGCTCAAAGACATCGCCGTCGCAGGCACACCCGGATCCCAGCGCGTGAACTTTGATTTTGCGATTGAAGCTCCGTCGCCCACCATGATGATCGAAGTTACCGACGGCGTCGGCCGAACCGCCTCCGCGCCAATCCTGCCGGCAAACGCGGCCTCACCCGAGGGAGCAGCCGCAAACCCCGCGCCCGCATCCACTGCCGCCGGTGAGGACACGGCCTCGGTTCCCTCTTCGCCGCCCGAAGGATCCGGCAATGCCATAGAGATCCCGCGTTACGGCGGCAGCGCGGCGCTTTCCCGCCAGCCTAATCCACGCTTCCCGGGAGGGGTCGGCAACCCGATGACCAATGTCGAGATCGGCGTCATGAGCGTGCTTCCGGTTCTCTCGAAACCGGGTAGCTACGAAGTGACCGGGCAGATCGTGGGCGCGGGGATTCGCCGCGCCGGCATCTTTGTCAGTGGCCGCCCGGTTAGGCCGATTCCGGTGGCGGCCGGGACCTTCACGCCATTTGACGTGGTCTTTCCGCTCACCGGGGGACGCAACGTGACCATCCGCGCATACGGGGCGGGCAATCAGTACATCGAACTGCCGATAAACCTGGACAGCCCGGCAGCGATGTACAGCAATCCTTACACACCGCCGCGCGGTCCGCTGATGAATCGGTATGGTCCTCCGCCCTAGGAGGCCAACTTGCCCGCTAGCGGCGCCTTGGATAAATTTCTTTTTCTTAACTTCCCATCGAGAGTGCATAGACAATGCTGATTCAAGCGACGCAACTCCGCGCCGGAATGGTGTTGGAATACAACAAAGACCTTTGGCGGGTGATGACGGTAACCCACATCACGCCAGGCAACTGGCGCGGGATGGTCCAAACCAAGCTGCGCAATATCAAGAGCGGCTCGCAGACCGAAAATCGGTTTCGTTCCGAAGATCGCGTCGAGCGAATCATCCTGAGCCAGCACACGATGCAATTTCTTTATCAGGATGGCGATGATTTTCATTTCATGAACACGGAAACCTTCGAACAGATCACCATTCCAAAAGAACTGATCGAGGACGTCGCCGGTTTTCTCACGCCGAATCTGGAAGTCGAAGTCGAGTTCTACGAGACGACTCCCCTCAACGTGACCCTGCCCAAGACCGTCAGCCTCAAGGTCATGCAGACCGATCCCGGCATGAGAAACGCAGCGGTGACCAATACCTTGAAACCGGCAACGGTGGAGACCGGGATGGTGATTCAGGTCCCGCACTTCGTCGCCGAGGGCGACACGATTACGATCAACACCGAAACCAGAGAGTACCTGTCGCGCTCCAAGTGAGCGCCCACCGCCCGGCACGTCGCCAAATGCCGCGCGGGATCGAGTGATGAACCGCGCAGCGCGTCAACCCCTCGAACGCAGGCCGCCGGCGTCGCGGCCGCTGCGCTTTGGACCACAGCTGTTCATCGCGCAGACTCAACCTGGATTCGAGTCGATCGTGTGGAGCGAGATCGAAGCTCGGGTACCCTCCGCTCGCGAACAGGCGCGCCGGCAGGTTGGGGATCGCGCGGGACTGTCGATATTTACCACCTCCACTCCTCACAAGCTGCGCTCGCTTCGCTGTGCAGAAGATGTCCTTCTCCTGGCCGGCTATCGCTACGGCCTAAGCAGCGAATCCGCTGGGCTCGATCAGATTCGTTTTGCCTCTCGCGAGGCGCCCTTTGTAGAAGAAGCACTCAATGCCCGCGTGGTCTTCCAGCCTGCGGCGCGCGCCGGACGTCGACTGCGCTTCCGGGTCGTCGCCCGACAGGTGGGCGACCACGAGTTTCGTCGCGTCGACCTCCAACGCGTTGTCGGCCTCGGCATCGCGGAACGCCGCGACCATACCTGGCGTCTCGATGAGGACGCGGCGGACGTTGAATTCTGGGCAACCCAGATCGGCAGCGAACTGCTGCTCGGGATCCGCCTCAGTGATGAGCGCATGCGCCACCGCGATTACAAGATCGCACATCGCCCTGGTTCGCTACGCCCGGCCGTGGCCGCCGCGATGGCCTGGCTTTCCGACCCGCGCGATGACGATATCCTCCTCGACCCATTCTGTGGCGTCGGCACGGTGCTCATCGAACGCGCCCACCTGGGACGCTATCGAAACCTCATCGGGAGTGATCGCGACCCGAGCGCGATTCGTGCCGCGCGGGAAAACATCGGACCGCGCTTCAAGCCGCTCGAACTCCATGACGACTGGGACGCCGGCGCGCTACCGCTGGCGGATGCGAGCGTGACAAAAATCGCAACCAACCTGCCCTGGGGGATAAAGCACGGCTCGCATGCCGTGAATCGTCGCCGCTATGGCGATTGGCTCGCGGAAATGAATCGCGTGCTGGCGCCGGAGGGAAAAATGGTCCTACTTACGGCGGAGTGGCGACTGATGCGCGATCTGATCGAGCGCGGCGCACTGGCAGTCGAGAACCGGTTGCGGGTGACGGTATTGGGTGCGCCGGCCTCGCTCTATCTGTGCAAAAAGGTCTGAGCGTCCTCGGTCACACCGCATTGAAACCGGCTTGGCTGAACAGCACCCGATCGCGACCCATCCGCGACTGCAACCGTGCAAGCAGCTCGCGTTCGGCCCCTGGCTGGAACCATGTCGCGTAGCCCAGCCTTTCGTAGAGGTCGCCCACCCCGAGCGCGCGCGAGCGTCGCCCGCTCGCACCGTCGCCTTCGAAATAGGTGTCGAGCACCGCGCGATCTGAAACGTTCGCAACCATCTCGGCGAAGCGAGCGGGATGGTTCGGCATCATGGGAGCAATCGCAACCTGCACGAAGATTCCCGCGTCGCGTAGACGCGCACAGGTTAGAAGCCTTCTCTCCACTGACGAAGAGGTGGGAGTGATTGCACGCCGCACCGACTCATCGTCGGTCTCCAGGGTGATCGACACGATCAGCGAACCGCCAAGCGCCCGGAGCAGCTCGATGTCCCGTTCCACCATGGGACTTCGCGTCTGCACGAGCAGGCGGCGAATTCGATGCCGGTGAAATATCTCCAACGAGCGGCGAGTCAGTTCGAGCCGTCGTTCGAGGCCCTGGTAAGGGTCGGTCGCCGACGACATGAAAACCGTGACCGCATCCAGCCGGCCGGCCCGCTCCAAGGCGCAGAGCTCTTTTTCGAGCAGGTCCGGAAGGTTGGATTTGGCAATCACCCATTCGCCCCACCCTCCTTTCTGCGCATGAGCGACGGGCAGCATCCTGACGTAGCAGAATGGACAACCACCGCCAGCGCCGAATCCACACCCGACGTACGGATTTAGCGAGTACGCGAATCCTTTCAGGAACCCACCGGTCGGGGTAAGCGCGCGGGTTGCGGGCCGCGATGTGTAGCGGCGTCCCGCCACTTACTTTTGCGCGGGAGAGTAGAAGGCTTGTACTCCGGCGTCGACCTGCCGCGGATTGCTGCCATCGATCGGAACAACCCAAACCGAGGGCGGGGGAGTATTTTGCATCTCCGCATTCGGCTCGACCAGCAAACGCACACCCGCGAAAACAATCGCGGTGGAGTTGGTTGACCAGTTGGAGTGCGACAGCGCAAGCTGCTCGAAAAAACGATAAGCGATCGACTCCTCTTGGGTCGAGAGAAAGCGGCCCAGGTCGCGGGTCTCATTGTTCTTTAAATTCACCACCTTCCACACGTAGTAGGGTTTCTCGCTGGGCACCCCGATGTAGGCGAGGTAACGCGCATCGGGCGAGAAGAAATATGCCGCGACCTCATCCTGGGTTAGGTCGCGCGAACTCGCATCCTGGATATCGACCAGTTTGATCCCGTGAAAAGTGGGATCATGTGGAACGACGGTGGTCGCGTATGCAAGGTGGCGGGAATCGGGCGACCACACCAGACTGTTGTCGCCGACTGGCAGGCTCACGATCGATCGAGCATGATCGCCGTTCGTGTCGGCCACCACGATGTTCGATTCGGCGTGATAGTTCGCGATATAGGCGAGATGCTTGCCGTCCGGAGACCAGCACGGAGTCTTGAAGGGAGTGCGGCCGCTGGAAAGCACTTTGTCGACTTGCTGATTAGTCTCGGTAACCGAAAGCAGACCCACTCGCTCGGTGCTCTGCGGGTCGGACCCGGAGGTGTGAAAGACCAAGCGATCCCCGGTGCTGTGCCAATCGAAATACAGAGGGATACCCGTCATCACGATCCGGATCGGCGCGCCTTCCTTGGCCTCGCAAAGCATCAGGCTGAGCCCTGCCGGCTCGTCCAACAAAAAGGAAATGTGTTTGTTGTCGGCCAGCCAGTAGATGTAGACGACATGCTCGTTGCGGCTCTGGTAGATCTGCGCGGCCTGCCGACGGGCCAGATCATAGACCCATACCGCGAATGATTGGCCGTGGGGGCCCTGTCCAACCGAGGAATAGGCAATGCGGGTACCGTCGGGTGAGAATGTCGGCCATCCATATTGCAGTATCTCGGACTTCTCGTCCGCTGGCTGGTAGGCGATGGGAAGCGCGCCGGTTTCGCGTCGCACCTGCAAGCCCTGCGCCGGGCAGGTCAGGCACTCCGGCTTCGCGCCGGCGTCATGCGCATAGTGGATGTTATTGTCGGTCCCGACAAAGACGATGGCTCCCGCCGGCACCGCGGCTATCGCAGCGCGACTCGGGACGACCGGAGCGCCAGCCGCTGCGAGAACAAGCGCCACAGCCCACAGCAAAACACTCGACCTGCGTAGCATCAAATGTACAATCGCTCCGGCGAACGGCGAAGGCAAGCCGCCGACGGACGCGGTCGCGTCTCGCACGCATCCTGCGGGTTGACACCGGACCGGTCTCGGGACCAAAGTTAGACCATGTGGCGGGCAACATTCGTGTTAAGCGCTGCGCTGTTATTGGTCGCGCCTTCCTTCGTGCGCGCCCAGGGTTATTCCGACCTGGATAAACAGGATCCGACCGAGTACGACGATCAAGATTCGCAACTCCTGAATATGGTCAGCTACGTGTTGCGCCCGATCGGTTTCACTTTGGAATGGGGAATCGCGCGGCCGCTGCACTACTTGGCAACCCAGAGCCCGGTTGCCCCGGTGCTCGGTGCAAACACCGATTCCGATCGCGAGCGGCTGCCGCCGATCACCCAGTTACCGCTACCGGACGATATCCAGGAAAGCGCCACCACACATCACGACACCGTTATCAGCTCGCCGTATCAAGCCCCCGTCAGTTCCGCGACTCCGGCGCAATCGGCGGGGTCAAATCAGCCGGTTCTGCATTGATGTTTTGGACGGCGAGTGGACTCCTGCCGGTCTCCCATTGAATTGTTCCGGTTTTCCACGTTAGAATTTTTTCTAATCGGCACGCGTCTAACAATGAGGATTACCTAATCCGTCGTCAGTCGGGCGGAGGTTCGAAAAGCATCTAAATGGCCGCAGCACTGAAGGATAAAGCACCGACCGATCCGGCCGAACTCGCGAAGTGGCGGGCGGACGAGCAGGCGAAAGAACGCGCGCGGCGCGACAAGGAAAAGACCGAGATCGGTTCGCTGTGGAGCCGGCGGGATTTTCTGGGGCGCCTTGGGTGGGGCGGGTTTGGAGCTTTCGCCACCATCGGTTTGCTGGCTGCAGTTCGCTCGGCCTTTCCGCGGGTGCTGTTTTTGCCGCCCTCCAAATTTTCTGCCGGTTACCCGGGCGATTATGTGATCGGCGAGGTGAGCGAGAAATTCAAGCAGGATTTTCGGACCTGGATCGTCCGCACCAAGGCGGGTTTCTACGCCATCTTTGCAAAGTGTACCCACCTCGGATGTACTCCGCGGTGGCTCAAGACCGAGCAGAAGTTCAAATGCCCGTGCCACGGCTCCGGCTACTACATCAGCGGACTCAACTTCGAAGGTCCGGCACCGCGGCCAATGGATCGCTTCAAGATTTCGCTTGGCGATGACGGTCAGTTGATTGTCGACAAGTCGGTCCTCTACGAAATGCAGCCGGGAGTCGACCCCAACGAACAGCACCCCGAGAGCATTCTCAAGGCTTGAGCTGAATCGCCGAGCTTTTTGAGCGGCGCGGGAAACCAATCGTTCGCGCATTTGGGTTGGTTTGAGAAAGCGATCGCCCCGATGCGCGTCCTCTGTCCGTGGGCGCGACCCCCACGTCTTTCGGCACCTAGAGCACCGCGCAAACGCCAGGCGAGTCGACTCGCAGGCTCGTTATCAGCGCACCGAATTACCTGCGGCTATGGGCCGATCGAAGTAAGTTCAATCGCACATGACGAGCGAAAGTCGCGGACCCCGAGCGGCGAAGCCGGTCGGAGTCGCGCCATCTCGGGTGAGCGGGCATTAGTGATGCTACCGCTGCGGTTGTCCTAGCGGCGAAAGTTACGTCGATAGGCGAGATAGTTGGCGCACACTTTAGCGCCCAGCTTTTCCGCGGTGCGGCGCGACGGCCAATTGTCGTCGACGACCAAGGTGTAGCTCAAGTACTTCGCCCCCCGCTGGATAAGTTTCAGATACGCGTACGACGCCATCGCCAGGTTCACTCCGCGTCCACGCGCCACTTCGCGTACGCCGATGCCGAGAAAATTGAGTTTCTCGGAATCCTCGAGAACTCGCCCGGGCTTGAGCGCCGCGTGCGCGGTTTCTTCCGGCACGACCATCAGGGTACCCACCACCTCGCTGCCGCGGCATGCGACCAGCGAGGTTTCGAGTCCGCCCAGCATGTCGAAAAAACCGAGAATCTCGGCGTATGCTTCGTTGCTCGCAGCAACGAATCCCCAATGGTTATAGAACGCCTCGTTCCATGCGGGTGCGAACTCGTTGACGCGTTTTTCCGGCGGCAAGTCTTTTAGTGGCACAAGCTCATATCCGCCACGGCGCCCCGCCTCGAGGGCGCTCTCGTAGCGCGCGATCAGTTCAGGTGTGACCTGTATCTTGTAGTCGACCAGCCCCTTTTCACTTTCAAACCCGGCGTCCTTGATCAGAGAGTGATAGTAGTCCGGGTTCTGCCTCATCAGGTTGGGCGGCAACGCGTCGTATTCATCGACCACGAAGGGCATTTCGATCGGCAAATAGAAGCCGGCGCGTGCGGCCAGCGCGCCCTGCGCTTGCAACCATTGGCAGGCTGCGTCCATGAGTTCGCGAGTGGCGCGATACGAGCCGGGGCGGGCCTCAAACAACGCCAGGTGCCCCAGCCGGTCGTTCCAGCGCTGGTAATAATCTGGGTCTAAGAGGGCGAGCACCCGGGCCTGCATCTCCCCGCCTTCCCGCGCCACGAACGCCTTCATGGTCTTCCCGGTTGCGAACGCGCTCACGCCCAGCAAGAACGGGAGCTGCATCTCGGTCGCGGCCGGCCACCGCGCCGTGAGTTCGGGCCGGATCACGTCCTGGAGCTTGATGAAGGCGGTGAACCCCGCTTCGGTGTCCGGCGATTCAATTCTAATGGTCACTTTTCCCGGTTCTCATCAGATCGCATGATGCCTCGCCTTGTTTCTCTGATCCACGTAAGCTATCAGCGTGCAGGCAGAACCTAGCGCCGCGCGCCGCGCAGGGTCAAATCTGCGCGGGCCCGCGAGGCTGCAGGAGTGCAAGCTATGGTAGAAAAGACGATCGAGCTGACGGGAATCTCCTCCAACTCGATTGAAGACGCGGTTCAAATTGCAATCGCACGCGCCGGGGTGACCATTTCGGGCATCCACTCGGTGCATGTCGAGGATGTCTCGGCTGCGATCGAGAACAATCGCGTCGTACGCTGGAAGGTCAGAATCAAGGCGACCTTCCAGGTGAAAGACGAACTGCACGAATGAACCGCCCGCCCGGCGATGGGGGACATCTCCGCATCGCGGTCGAGCGGATCGTCACGTGCTCGGCGGGAGCCGGATCGCAAGGGCGTCACGCCATGCGCAGCCGGCCACTCGGAGTCTTACGCGATGGCGACCAAAATAGTTGAAGTTCATCCCGGCATCTATGAAATCTTTCTGCCGCTGCCGATGCGGCCGACAATCATCAATGTTTATCTGATTGATTGTCACGGAGCCTGGGCGCTAATCGACACCGGCATGAATTCACCGGACAGCGTCCGCACGCTCGAGGAAGCATTCGCGCAGGTCGGAATCAGGATCGAAGATCTCGACATCCTCATCGGCACCCACCACCACATCGATCATTTTGGCGCCTCCGGCGCGATACGCCAACGCAGCCACGCACAGACCTACCTGCACCCGCTCGAAACCGAGCGCGCCGGCCGCATGCTGATGTTTGGCAAGGTGAGTCATGCCGATCGTCCCGAGTCGCGGGCATTTTTTCAGCTGCACGGATTTCCGATCGACGACTTTTCCCCGGCCGGAATGCGCCCCGCCTGGATGGGCACCGACCTGTACAGTCCGGTGACCGAACCTGACCATCTGACCAAAGACGGAGATATCTTGAAGGTTGGTGACCGGACTTTGGAATTTATTTGGACGCCCGGACATTCTCCCGGTCATAACGTAATATACTTGCGCAAAGAGAAAGTGATGATTGTGGGCGACCATCTGTTGCCAAAGATCACCCCGCACGTGGGACTTTATCCGGACAGTCCCGATGGTAATCCACTGGGAGATTTCATTAACTCGCAATTGAAGGTTCAGCGTTTCGAGGTACAGTCGGTGCTTCCCGCCCATGGAGGCGTCTACAGCGATCACCGCCACCGCGCCAACCAGATTATCGAACACCATCGGTACCGCGAAGCCGAGATGCTGGATCTGATCAAACAGCGGCCGAAAACGGCATTCGAGGTCGCACAGACTGTGTTTGGCGGCGAAGAACGCCCGATATTTCACGTGATGGCGGCTACTTTCGAGACCCTCGCGCATTTGCAACTTGCATGCATCGAAGGCCGGGCCCGCAAAATGGAGCAGAATAACAGGATGGTTTTCCAAACCTTGTGATTGTGTTACGGGGGGTTTGCTAAATCCTTTAATCGGTGTATTTTGACGCTGCTTTGACTTGGGTGGGGTGGATTGCCCGTTGTGGGCCTTGTTCGGGGGAGGCCCCCAGAGTGAAGGAGGATGCCATGAGACGGACCATTAAGTTGTTGCTGTTCTCAGCGGGGCTGGCTTTCCTGGTCGCCGGCTGCGCTAATCAGAGCGGTGGCGGTACAGGGGCCAGCGCTCCAGCGGGAGGCCAGGCAGCTCAGGGAGGCACGGCCGCAGCCAGCGCCGGCGACGCGAGCATGCGAGACTTCAATCTTCGCGTGAAATGCCCTGGCGTTCACGAATTGAAGCAGCACGGATGGTCTGATCAGCAGATCGTTCAGCAGCTCTCGGTCTCTCAGGACGACATCCCTGCTTGCGAATCGTGGGTCCAGTCACAGCCGAAAGGGTACATTCCTCCACCACCTCCCGGCACCGCTGCCGCAGGAGCTCCCAAAGCAGTTCCAACAACCCCAGCGGCCAAGCAATAACGGCTTTGGCTTAACCGCGAGCGCATGATCGGTAGATCTACCGTCGCACGCGTCGCGATTGGTTAGTCAATAAAACAAGCGGCACGGCGTCTCGGGCGCCGTGCCGCTTTACTTTTAGCCGGACCGTCGGTGCTTACGACGGAGCTTTAGGCGCGAGCTGCGCGCTTGTTTTCGCGCCGCGAGGGAGCACTGATACGCCCGCTGCGCACTACCGGGGAGCGACGCGCCAAGCGTCGGGTCGAAATCCCCGCAAGCTGCTGACTGCGCCAGTCCTTGAGTCCGCGGCGCAAAAACTGCGGCTCGATTCCCAGCGTCTCGCACACGGTCTCGAACGAAAAGGGACCTTCGCCCCCTTCACCGCAAAGCCAAGTCTCCGCTTCTTGGAAGAGACGCTTGCGTGACCCACCCGTGGCATCGGCGTTGTTCTGAAAGCAGCGTAGAGCGTCCTCCAGAATAGCCATCATTAGCTTTTTTACGGGCCGAATTCTGCTGTCATCTCGACGACTGTCGTAGAATTGTTCAGGCGTCAAGACGTCCGGAACAAAAAGCGATCCCAAAGAGCTGTTTTCCCATTCCATGATACTGATCCTGTCCCTCAACCACCACGTTTTGTATTTAGATTACAACAAACATACGCGGTACGAGGCTCTTATTTCTGCTATTTTTCACCTTTTTCCTGCAAAAACCGTGCCCGAGGCTTCCTAATTCTGGAGCCGGACAAATCAGCGTAGAGCTTATGGATTAGCGGGGCTACTTGTTGGTGGGATGAGCTCTGCTGCCGCGTTTTGCGAATCGATCCGCATTTCGCAAACCGCCAGTACGGCCGGGGCGGTAACCCAAAAGGGGCGGAAACCGCCTCTACGCTCAATCGAAAAGCCAGCCCGGTCTCAGCTTCGCTGCGCTTCTCTACTGCACATTATCGGGGCCGCCGCCGGTGCCGGACGGTCCAAGCTTGCGCTCTTCGAGCTTGAAGCTCAGGACATCAATAAGACAATCGGCACGGTCGCCAAAGGCCTCCAGTATGGTTTGCTTTTCCAGCGGTGTCACGTCGAGATGAAAGGACAGAAAATTGATCAACTCGGCTCCGCGAAACCCGCGCTCCTCGACCAGTGCCCGCCATGCCTCCTGCGCGGGGGCACCAAAATAACTGAACAGCACTTCGCGCAGGCCCTCCAGGGTTTCCGAGTCGCAATCCAGGGCCTCGCGCGCAACCGGACACCATTCGACTTCCGCCTGGCGGTAGGAGCGCTCGCGGATCTCGTGCATGACGCGAAACTCGGAGATTCCCTGCAGAACGAGGTTAAAGCGCCCATCCGGAACCTGGACCAACTCTTCTATTCTGCCCGCACACCCGACTTCGAAAATATCCGGATACGCATGGTAGCTCTCTTGCGTAACATAGTCCTGCTGCCACTCGCCCTTGAGCAGGATCATCCCAATTAATCCATCGCCGGCCGAAGCATCCGCGACCATCTCCTTGTAGCGAGGCTCAAAGATGTGCAGCGGAACCTTGATTCCCGGAAACAGTACCAGGTTCGGCAGCGGAAAGAGCGGAATAATTCTCGGGAAGTCAGACACGATCTGCCAGTTGGAGATTAAAACCGGAGCGCCCGACCCGTCAAGGTGAACGTCTTTCCTGCTTGCGCGATAGCGTCTGCTCGCCGCCTCCGGGATCCATCGATTGCAGTGTTATAAGTATTGGGAGGCTGACCGCAAATCAGGACTTTACCCCAATGGGTGCGCGCTCGGGCAACAACTATCTTTCTGCACTAAAGAAGCTTGGTGCCGAAATCTGGCTCGGCAATGAACGCATCCGCGATGTGACATCCCATCCTGCATTTGCCAGTCGCGCACGGGCCACCGCCTCGATCTATGACATGCAGATCGAAAACCCCGAGGCCATGACCTTCCGCACCGAGGACGGGGGTCGCGCCGGCCTCTCATTCATTCAGCCGCGAAGCGCCGAGGAGCTCCGCAAGCGCGGCAAGATGATCAAGACCTGGGCCGATTACACGTGTGGCTTCCCGGCGGACACGCCCGATCTGGTGAACGTGAGCCTTGCCGCCATGGACGCGGCCCAGCAGTTTTTCGGCGCAAGCGATTCGCGGCACGGCGACAACGTCCAGAGGTACTACCGGGAGGCACGCAATCATGACTGGCGCGCTACCGAGGCCTTGCCGGATCCAGGCCGGAGCGAGACTGGCGTCGGTGGAGCGACCGCCGCGGAGCCGCTTAAGACCGTCGGGCGCAATGACGCGGGACTGGTAGTCAGCGGGAGCCGCAGGCTTCCGACTAGTGCCCCGCTCTGCGAGGAGCTTCTGGTTCTTCCGTCGATTACGCTCGAGACCGGACCGGCCGCTGAGCCGCTGGCCAACGAGTTCGCGATTCCCTGCAATACCAGGGGACTCCGGATCGTCTGTCGCGGGATTTATAACCCGGAGCGCCCCCTTTCTGACCATCCGCTCCGACCACGTTTCGACCAGTTGGAATGCATTGCCGTGTTCGACAGGGTGGTCGTTCCGTGGGAACGCGTGTTTCTGGCCGGCGATGTCGCTCGCTGCAATGCCGAGCAGTCGTCGACAAACTCGGCCATTCACCGCGCGCATCTTGTGGCGGTCCACAACCTGGCCACCGCCGAGTTTCTGCTCGGGCTCGCAGCGGGCATCGCACACGATGCGGCTCGGACGTCGTCGCCGGGTGTCCGCGAGCGGCTGGCGCAAATGATTGTAATCACCGAATCCTTGCGGGCGCACTTGCACGATGCGCAAGCGGATGCCGCCGCGGATCGGTGGGGCGTGTTCGTTCCTGCACGCGGAGCTCTCGGGGCCGTGATGGGCGGTTCGCTTTCGGGTTTGTACCGGCGACTGGCCGAGATAGCTGGGCTCTGCGAAGAGCCACCAGCCCATCCGGATCAGCCGGTGACCATGCATGAGCTGGTACAGATGCTGGCGCGTAATTTCTCTGGCGGTCCTCATTTAGCAAGCCAAGCCTCCGCGCTCGACGATTCGGCGGGCACGGCAAGCTTGGAAGACACCGACTTGAAGCCGTTGATTGACCGCACCGCGGCATTCCTCTCCCGGGCGGACTGACAACCTGATGTCCACTTCGAGAATTCGCATGGACACAATCGCACAATCTCTGCGCCCGTATGAGCGTAGCGTCTTGCGGCAATCGAGCGGGTCCGTAATCGTGGAGTGGCACGATGGCGCGACTTCGAAAAGCAGCAAAGATCTGGCGCCAGCCCCAGTCGCGCGCTGCCGCCGGCTGCGCCGAGGTCGAGGCCGCAGACGGTCTCTTTGCGATAAATCCGGCGGCGATTTTCGGCAGCTCCGCGCCGCTGGAGATCGAACTGGGAGCCGGTACTGGCGATTTCATCGTCGCGCGCGCGGCCGAATTTCCTGAGCGCAATTTCCTTGCGATCGAGTCGTCGGGGGTTGTCTCGCGGATGCTGGCGGTGCGCTGCGGCCGTGCGGCGCTGCGCAATCTGCGGGTGCTCAGGATGGATGGGCGCACGCTGGTAAACCTGATGATCGGATCCGAGAGCGTGAGCTCCTATCACATCTACTTTCCTGACCCCTGGCCAAAAGAGCGCCACCACAAACGTCGGCTCTTCACCCCGTATCTGGTCGCCAATCTGGAACGTACCCTCGCCCCGGGCGGAGCGCTGTATGCCGCGACCGATGTCGGCGAGTATGCCGGCGAGATCTTCGCGATGCTCGACGCGACCGCGCTGGTCTGCTCGGCCGAGGAAGTTCCCGGCTGCGTTAAAACTGCATTCGGCCGAAAGTTTGCTGCCAGCGGAAAAGCTATCCACGCGCGCGCGTATCGAAAATCGCTATGCCTGTGAACCGTGCCGCTTTAAAAAAGCGCCGGGGCATAAGCTTCTACTGAATCGGCAGGCCTCCAATCCCTGTTACCTTTCCTCTCGACCTGATTTGCATTGACTGTTGGGCTTGTTTAACCTGAACCCTCAGTTCATGCGCAGATTGTTCGCGATATTTGTGGCCTTCTGTCTTCTGTTAGTCGCCGGTTGCGCCATCAAAAAGGCCCCCACCGGTGAGGACTACTACCAGCAGGCCCAGGCCAATTTCGCCCATCATGAGTACAACGCCGCCATCGAAAACTATCAGCTGGTAATCGACAAATACCCTTTCAGCCCGTACGCCGAAGACGCGGAGCTGAAGATCGGGCTGGCGTACTACGAGATGAAGGATTACGCGGAGGCGATCGGATCGCTGGATGATTTTCAGCGCATGCACCCGACCAGCAAGAACCTCGAACTCGTCAGCTACTACATCGCGATGAGTTACTACACCCAGATCGGCCGCGAAGACCAGGATCAGACCAAGACCGAGCAGGCGCTGAAGCATTTCGAGATTATCGAGCAGCGGTTCCCCGAAGGATCGTTCGCGGAACTTGCGCGCCAGAACGCGAACGTCTGCCGCGAGATGCTCGCGCGTCACGAAATGGTGGTTGGCAGCTACTATTTCAAGCGCGCGAACTTCCGCGCCGCCGAATCGCGGCTCGCCGAGCTGATGCAGAAATATCCCGACACCCCGATCGCACCGGATGCGCTGTTTGAACTCGGCCAAGCGCTGGAAAAAGAGGGCAAGAAGTACTCGGCGGCACAAGCATTTTCCGCGCTCGAACGCCACTATCCCGAGACCCCCTATTCGGCCAAAGCCAAGGCGGACTTGAAGAAGCTCAACCAGCCAATCGACACCGAGGAAGATCCCCTGCCGCTAGTGCTGGCCGAGACTGGGTATGGCGGCCAGCAGACCGACCAAGAGCACGTGGTCGTTCGCCAGCGCGATGCGACCCTCGACGAAAGCGCGGCCGCTGCTCCACCCTCGACGCCGGGCACCCCCGCACAACCTTCGAACAATCAGTTAGCTGCGCTCAGTCATCGATCGGCCTCGGCCTACGGGCCTGACGGGCTGCCGATTCTCGATCGGCCTGATAGCCAGGCACCAACGCACGCGGCGGGACCCGCCACGCTCAAGACGATACGCCTTTCCCAGGCTGATCCACCGATGTCGATAATTCTCGACCTGACCGGCCCCGTTACCTACAACAAACGGGTCGAAAACGGCTCCGGCTACTCCACCGCGATACTGACCCTGAAAGACGTCACGCCGGACAAGACGTTGCAGAGCCACATCGTTTTCGACCGCTCCATCTTCCGAGACTGCGACGTCAAGACGGACTCGCAGGGCACCACGGTTACCATGAATACCGTCCCGTTGGCGGACGTCTCGGTGGTTCCCCTCGACGGACCACCGCGCCTCTTGCTGACCTTCATGCCGCAGAGCCAACAAGCGTCGAACTGACTCACCGCGATCTTCGCCGATACCTTTCCTGGCGGGTTGTCGATTAATCAAGTCCTGCTCAAGGTGGGAGAAGTAGCGCGTCGCATCTCCAATGGGCGGGGCGGGTGGGAGGATTCACCGGACGGCGACTCTCTTTTTCAACTGAAGATGTCGCTGAACTTCAACCCCACAAACTCCAGCACAACTTCGGCATAGACCTTCAAACCCCAGAAAAATCCATCGATCGGCAACCGCTCGTCGTTGCCGTGGAACAACGACCCAAACGGCGTGTGCGAATGAAGCTTGACGGGACTGAATCCGTAACACTGCGACCCAAGGCGCGCGTAAAATTTGTTGTCGGTGGCACCGGGCGTCATCCACGGGATCGCGCGCGCACCGGGGTCCGCCGCTTCTACGTGCTGACGGATTAGCTCGAAAAGTTCCGTGTCGGGGCTCGTTTCCGCGGGAGGCGCGGTTTTGACCAGTTCAAACTTGGGCTCCGGGCCGACGATCTTGCGCAGCTCCGCCATGAAGCTTTCGGGATCTTCGCCCGGAAGCGTGCGGCCATCGAGCACCACCGAGGCTTCACCGGGAATAACGTTGTCCTTGTAGCCCGCGCGTAAGATTGTGGGCGAAACGGTATTGGAAAGCATCGGGCGCAATAGCGGCCCGGGATCGTCTTCGGGTAGGCCGAGATCCGCTAACGTTCGCTTCATTAACGGCGTGATGTTGCGGCGCATCGGTGTGTTTACGATCTTCGTGATTAGCGCGGAAATTTTTGCGATCGCGGTCTCCTTGCGCGGCATCGAACCGTGTCCGGGTGGCGCCGTGACCGTCATCTTGACCGTGACGAAGCCCTTCTCTGCCACCTGGATCGGATACAAGCGCCGCCGGCCAACGTGCAGGGTAAATCCTCCGACTTCATTAAGCACCCATCCGGCGCGCACCAGTTCCGGATGCCGCTCGACCAGGAATTTGGCGCCCAGGTCCGACCCTGCCTCTTCATCTGCGACGGCCGCAAGAATAATGTCGCGATTCGGAACCGCACCCGCACGCTTCAACGCGCTTACCAGGACCAGGTCCATCGCACCCTTCGATTTCATGTCGATAGTGCCGCGACCCCAGATGCATCCCTGGTGCGTCTCCGCGCCGAACGGTTCGCGGGTCCATCCCGATGGTTCGACCGGAACCACGTCGGTGTGCGAGGAAAGCATGAGGGCCGAGCGGGCAGCCTCCGCGCCCGCCAATCGCGCGACCAGGTTCGCGCGGGTCGGCGCGCTCTCTCGAATTACCGATGCTATTCCGTGGACGCCGAGGGAGCTCGCGATCAGATCGGCTGCGACGCGCTCGTTGCCAGGCGGATTGCTGGTGTCCAGCCGGACAAGCGCGCGCAGGATATCGAGCGCCTCGTTCTGAATACCCTCCCACGGAATCTTCATCACCGTAACTTCAGGTCCTCTCGATGTTGTTCGACCGCTGCGAATAATGCGGGGAACCAGCGATTCCCGCAAGGGGAACCAAATGGTGACCCGCACCTGCGTTTCGGTCTAGTCTGGCTCTGGAGCTCCACAGAAATTGCGCATCACCTGCATCGAGCGCGTACTAATCGCGACCCCTTCCATCGCGGAGTCTCGCCGGCAATGGGCACGCGCTGGCTTTGCCATCGCGCCGAATGAAACTGAGCTCGGGAGAGTCCGCTTCGTGGGACTGGCTGCGGGAGCGATCGAGATCGACTTGTGCGAGCCTGCCGGTGTCAACGCTACCCCGCTAGCGGCCGCGGTCGGCGAGGCGGCCTCGCGTGGGGGCGGAATCATCGGATGGACCTGGGGAGTTGCTCGGGGCGAGCGGCATTCGAACATGCCCATCCAGCTGCCCGGAGTGGAAGCGCGTGCACTTCCGCAGGAGCTCAGCGGCGTCTTTACCGCCGCGCTCGAAGTCACTGCCGATCAGAGCGCGCGTTGCCAGAGGCACCGCGAGACCTTCGGAAGCAATCCGAACACGGTGGAATTTCTTGAGCACATCGTGGTGATGGCGCCAGCGCTCGACGACGCGATCGCGACCCACGAAGCCCTCGGAATTCCTTGCAAGCGCATCCGTGAGGTCGGCGGCGGCACGCGCCAGGCGTTCTTCAAACTCGAGCGGACCGTCATCGAGGTCGTAGGGCCAACTCGTGATCGCACTGGATGCTGGGGGCTCGCGTTCATGTGCAGTGACATCGCACGGGCGGTCGCGGTGGTGCGGGAAAACGGGCTTGCGGCTACCGAACCAAAACCGGCCGTCCAGGGCGGCCTGATTGCCCGCATCGTCGATCCGATCGAGGGCGTGTCCATCGCCTTCATGCAGGCGCCGTGACTTCGAACGGAACGTGCTTCTGAATCCGCGGCATCCGGTTCCACCGCTTTTGCCGACCCCCTGACGGCAGAGCTTTTGCGCCGCCCTCAGCGATGAATGAGAAGAGAATTCTGGGGACTTCGAACGGGATCTCAATTCCCCTTGAAGTCGGGCGCGCGCCGCTCCAGGAAAGACTGCAACCCTTCCTTGAAATCATTCGATCGAAACAGGATCAGCAGTTGGGTCAAGACGTGATGGGTATGCGACTCGAAGTCTTCGCTTAGGCCGTGGCGGAACAGCCGCTTCATCGCCCTGATCCCGAGCGGGGCGTTCGCCGCTATCTTTTCTGCCCAGCGCATCGATTCCGCCATCAGGTCGTCGTGCGTGACGATCTGGTTTACCAGCCCCAATTCGACCGCACGCTGCGGGGTAATGTCGTCAGCAATGAAACCGATCTCGCACGCCCGTGCCCATCCCACCAGCCGTGGCAAATACCAGGTGCCGCCACTCTCCGGCACGATGCCGCGCTTGGCGAATGCCGGCGCGAGTTTCGCGCGATCGCTCATCAGGCGCAGGTCGCAACCGAGCGCCAAATCGAACCCGTAACCGGCCGCCGGACCGTTAATCGCGCAGATGACCGGAGTGTCGATGCGATGAAGCGTCACGGTCGGAATTTCCAGCGTGCTCAGATGTGAGACCCCGCCACTACCGAGCGTGCCGCCGATACCGCTACCGGCAGCAGTGTCTTTGAGATCCAGCCCGGAACAGAATCCGCGGCCCTCGCCAGTCAGAACAATCGCGCGCACGTCGCTATCGCGGTCGTACTCAGTCAGCCTCAGACCCAGCGCGGTAAGCATCTCCACGCTGATCGCATTCATTCGATCGGGACGATTCAGTCTAAGGACCGCGACATGTCCCTTTTTTTCGGCAATTAAATCACTCATCGAGATCTCCTCAACGCACCGGTCCCTACCATATCCACCTCAGACCCAACAACGTTTTCGATTCCTTGATCGTATTCGGCGGCACGCCTCCCACTCGCGTTCTTCCCGCGGGTGCCGCGCGGCGTGTGGAGAACACGTACGTCTGGGCCATCTGAACCGGCGAAGTCCGATGCCCGAATCTCCAGCGTGACGTCGTCACGGCGGCCCACTCAAAAGCGCAGAGTAGCCATAAAAACTACGGCTCCGAGTAAGCCGCTTTGTACTGCTCGTGCAGTTTCTCTTGGGCGGCCGCAGCCTCATCCGCGGTATTATAAGGGCCGATTCGCACCGCATACTGCGTCTCTCCGTTTATAGTTCTGGTTTTCTCGCACGCTTTGTACCCGAGCCCCGCGATGCGCCCGACCATCGCGTCCGCTTCGCTCTTCTCGCTTACCGCACTCACCTCAATGTTGTAGCGGTGAGGCGTCGGCACGCATTGTGATGGAGCTGGGCCAGTGGATGGCGCGCTTTCAGTCGCGGACTCCTCATCCCCGGAAGCAGCCTCCGAGGAAATGATCGTCGTTTTCGATCGCGGGAGCGATGGCGCCGGCTCATTGCGTCTTTCAGTCGATGCCATTTTCCCATGTTTTGGCGTGTTCGGTTTCACCACCATTGGCGGTGCAGGTTCGGCTGGGCCTCTGGATTCGGGCATGCTCTCGGGCGGCCGCGGCGGAATCGCCTTGCTCGCCTGGACCGGCGCCACGGTTGGCTGCGTCGCATTTTCTTCTCGGTAACGCTTCCAGCGGTCAATTCCGGAGGAAAGCGCGAGCAGCAACACAACGACCAAGCCTATCCGCAATCTCCCACGGCGGCGACACAGACCCCGCGTGCTACGGCGACCATCGTCACGGGGTGAAGGCTCGCGAGCTTCGCCGAAAACGAATTGCTCCCGCTCGAGACCTCGCTCTCTCCCACGAGCTTCAGGCGCGGCCCGGGGAATCGGAGGGGGCTCACGCCGGGGACCCGTCGCGGTGTCGGACGGCAACTCGATAACTTTACTGGGCTGCTCAGAAGCCGCCGCCCACAGCACCGCGAAAACGCGATGCGAACCGCTAAGTCCCTTGAGGTTCAGATCCCGACCACCATCAAAGCGAATATCGCCGGCGCTCTCGGTCATCGCCTTGAAGGTCGCCGACACTAGGATCTGTGCACCGCTGGCGGCGGCGCCGATTCGCGCCGCCAGGACCACCGTTTTTCCGAAAAAGTCACCCGCCTCGCGGATCGCCTCGCCGGTGTTGAGACCGATGCGCACCCGCAGGGGTGCCTCGGGATGCTGCTTCGAGTACGTTGCCAGCCATCGCTGGATCTCCACCGCGCACAGCAACGCGCGGCGCGCACTCGAAAACGCAACCATGAAACCATCACCCATGGTTTTAACTTCGTAGCCGCCCTCCTTGGCGACCTGCTCGCGAACCGCACGATTGTGGATTTGAAAGACCTCCTGCGCGCGCAGATCGCCGAGCTTCTCGATGATCAGGGTGGAGTTCTCGATGTCCGAAAACATGATGCTCACGGTTCCATCAGGAGCCGCGTGGCCGCTCAGATTCGGCCGCTCCACCATCACGGTCGATGCCATCTGGTCCATCGCCCCACGCGAGGAGCCGGCGATGGTGTGCAGCGTCTCTCGGACCATCGCTGCACTCAGGGGCCGCTCCGCCGGGGTCTTCGCGAGCAGTTTCAGCACCAGAGCATCAAGCGCCGGCGAGATGCCCGGAGCATGCTTTGAGGGCACTTCCGGTACCGCGTTGACGTGCTGCGAGATAATGGCCATCAGATCGTCGCCGATGAACGGCGGACGACCGGTGAGCAATTCGTAGATCAGCGCGCCCAGTGAATAGAGATCGCTTCGCGGCTCGAGCGCGCGCCCCACCGCCTGCTCAGGCGACATATAGGCAGCCGTCCCGACCATCATCCCATGCGACGTAATGCGCGATTGATCGGGTGCAATCGCAAGGCCGAAATCACCGAGCAGCGGCGTACCGTCGCCGGAAAGAAACACATTGGCGGGCTTGATGTCGCGATGGACGATGCCGAGCGAATGCGCATATTCAACTCCAAGACACAGCTGTTCGGCGATTCGAATGGTATCGGTGACCGGCAAACGATGACCGGGTGCGTGGCGCAGCAAATCGCTGAGCGAACCCCCAGGCACATATTGGCTGACGATGTAGGGGCGGCCCTGCTCCGCTTCGCCGATGTCGTAGATGCCGACGATATGCGGGTGGTCGCCGAGGCGGCCCATCGCGCGTGCCTCGCGCAGAACTCGCGCGCGGCCCGCGTCGTCCAGCCCCTCGACCCGAAACAAGGCAACCGCCACATCGCGATCCAAGGTCTCGTCGTGGGCGAGGTAGACGACCTTGCTGCCGCCCTCGCCCAGGATCCGACGCACGCGATAGCGCCCGCCGGCGATCGACTCCACCTGGGGCTGGGCCGCGGCGGAGGGTGGGCCCGCGGTACCCACCCCAGAGCCTAACGACGAATTGGAGCGCGCGGAAAGCGACTTACCGCATCTACCGCAGAACTTCTCATCGGCGCGGTTGCTGGCGCCGCATACGGAGCAGGCAACTTCGAGCGCCGCCCCGCATTGGCCACAGAAACTACGCCCCTCGGCGTTAGCGCTGCCACAGGACCCACACAGCACCCGCCTATTGTAACCAGACGCTTCGCCGAGGACACACGGGTGTACAGCAAATTCCTGCCGCCTAGGGAGCTGCGATCGATCCCGGCGAAATCCGCGAAATTGGCTGCTACGCGG
This sequence comes from Candidatus Binataceae bacterium, assembly GCA_036495685.1. Classification (NCBI taxonomy): domain Bacteria; phylum Candidatus Binatota; class Binatia (SeqCode); order Binatales (SeqCode); family Binataceae (SeqCode); species Binataceae bacterium (SeqCode). Next base: position 81,805 of record DASXMJ010000023.1, read on the forward strand.
ATGCGATCCGGAAGCCCAGCTTCGGAAAGTGGTTCACAATCTTGCCTAGCTGCGAATCTTCGCGTTCAATCGCAATCTCGTAAGCCGAACTCGCCACCACCATCCCCGTCACCGGATCGAAGCCGTAGTCTTCCGGTGTCACCGAGACCCGCGCCCCGGGCTTGAGCTCGTTGGGATCGCCGCTGTCCGCGGATTGTTTCGTCCCCGGGGTGCTCTCTTTCGCGATCTTGAGTGCCTCGTCCGCGTCCATCGGATTAACGTCGCCGTATCCCATCGCGTCGATTCGTTCAAACCACCTCATGAGGCTCGCACACTTCTGCGCCATCGCGAATGCACCCGGCTCGGCCCGCAGGAACCACACGCAATGGAAGCATGCGGCATCTGCGAGACTGAACGACGAGCCGAGGATGAAGGGCTGGTCGGCGAGCGTGCGATCCAGGTTGTCGAGGTAGGCGCGCACATAGTTGCGCGCATCGGGGGCAAGCAACGTGAGCTCTTCGAAATTGGCGCCGCGCATCATCTTGGAGCGGTCGTCGAGAAACTCCTTACCGATCAGCGGCGCCAGCTTCTCAAAGATCACCGGGGTGGTGGAAAAGAAGAATCGTCGATCGGCGAACAGGTTGATCATGAGACACGCCGCCTGCGTCCCGTGCGGATAGCTGGTCGGCTCCGGGAACAGTTCGTCGATTTTGCGGATGATAATCCCGGTGTCGCACCACACGTCGGCGCCGATTTGGAGCACCGGAATGCGCCGATAGCCACCGGTCAACGGAATCAGCTTGGGCTTGGGCATGATGACCGGCTGCTCGACCGATCGCCAGCTTACTTTCTTATGCGCAAAAATCTTCCGGATCTTTTCGGAAAACGGCGAGCTCGCATACTGATGAAGAATTATCTCGGGCACTGGGTCGCTCCTGACCTCGGCGCGGGATGGCAGCGCCAAGTCCGAGAGAGTTAACCACAACCGCGCCGGGACACAAAGTCACAATATTTGGCTTCGCATCTTTGTGCCCGGGTGGTGGCTCTGCCTGAAAAACTGATAGCTTGCCCACCCATGTACGAGAATCCCGAATTCGACCTCTATGAAGCAATTTACACCACGCGCTCCATGCGCCGGCTCAAGCCCGATCCGGTCCCACCCGCCCTCATCGTTAAAGTCATCGAGGCCGCGACCATGGGTCCAAGCGGCGGCAATCGCCAGCCCTGGAAATTCGTGGTCGTGCGGGATGCTGATACCAAGACGTTCGTGGGCGAACGCTACCTGCGGGCGTGGAAGATGTATTTCACCGGCAAAGCGCGGGCGCTCGCCGAGAATGATCCGCAAAGTCCGCAGGGCCGCATCCTGCGTTCGGCCAACTATCTTGCCGAGCATATCGCCGAAGTCCCGGTCATGATCTTCTGCTGCGTAAAGCGCTACATCGACGCGGGCCGGGTCGGACAGCCCATGGTCAACGCGATCTTTCCCGCGATCCAGAATCTCTGCCTGGCGGCGCGCGGCTATGGCCTGGGCACGTCGATTACCGGACTGCACACGCGATTCGGCGAGGAGGTGAATGCGAGGCTCGGCGTCCCAAGCGAATACGTGAACGTCGCCCTGATTCCGCTGGGCTATCCCAAGGGAAGGTGGGACCGTCCCGCCCGCAAAGCGGCTCTGGAAGTGACTTTCTGGGAGAAATGGGGCAAAGCCAGCAGCTCGATTCCGCCCGAATAACCCAGCCGGACGCCGGGTTGCCGGTTAGAGCTCTTTTTCAGTTTTCGATCACCACCAGCACGACGTTGCGCTGAACCTGATCGCCGGCCTTGACCCGCACTTCCCGGATCCGCCCCGCAACAGTCGCCTTGATGGGAATTTCCACCTTCATCGACTCGATGACCATGATTTCCTCGCCGCGCGCGACCTGCGCGCCCGTCTCCACGTTCACTCGCAGTACTTTGCCAACCGCAGGGCTTTTCAAATCCATTGGTTCTGCGATTCCTTTCCCACCGCCCGCTAACGCCTCTTAGCAACCATGACCCTCGGCGCGCCAACGCTGCGCACCGAGGTTGTACCTTGAGTTTGCGCGCTGCGCAGATGTACTAAGAAGGCATAGGGCGGGCTTTTGGGGACCGGTGGGTCCGAATATAAAAGTCGGCTATGGGGTGATGGCTTTGGCGATGAACGGCCGGATGAGTGGATTTGTCGCTGCTCGTACGCTCAATATTTACCCGCGCGGCGCATATCGCTGGCGCCTCCTGCTCCTGACCGTGCTCGCCTCGATCCTGGGAGCGTACGAATTCCAGCTGGCACCCCTGCTCTCCCTGCTGCTTCCGGACATTCACATGAGCACCATCGCCTACGGGTGGTTCATAACCTTCGCGGTAATGACCTCCGCTATCTCGGCGTTTTATGGCGGACCGCTCGCCGATCGCTATGGACGAGTGCTGATCATCGATCTCTGCCTCGGTGCGGTGACCGTCCTCGTGTTCCTAAACCTTTTCATGTACAACGCCGTCTCCTTCGTAATCATTCGCACCCTGATGAGCGTCGTCGGGGGCCTGATGGCCGGCGCCGGCGCGGCTCTAATCCGTGACATGTCGCCGCGACTCAGCCGCGCGCTGGCGTTCGGCCTGCTGACTATTGGCCCGGTCGGGGCAAACTTTCTCTCCAATTTCATCGCGGGCCATACGCTGCCAATCTTCCACACCTGGCAATCGCAGATCTGGATCACCGGCTTTCTCGGAATTGCGATGTATCTTCCGATCCTGCTCGGCCTAAAGGACCTGAGTCCTGACTTACGGGTCCAGATTTTCCGCAGCGAGGTGGCCGCGATGCAGGCCGAGGGTCGCGCCCCGGCGGCGTCCGAGCTGCCCTCAAGCACGCGCGACGCGTTCGGGCGGTTGCTCAAGCATTTTGAAGTCTGGTTGCTGGTGGTAGGGGTGGTCGCCAATCTGACACTCTATTTCACGATTCAACCCTTCGGACCGCTGATGTTCACCCAGGCTTTTCACTACACCCCCGCTGCGGCCGCGAGCATGAATGCCCACTTCTGGCTGGCAAACCTGGCGGCGCTGGTGGTGACCGGGTTCATTTCGGATCGTCTTCAGACCCGAAAACCCATCGCCATCTTCGGGGGACTCCTGTCTTGTGCCCTCCTGGTGTGGTGGATTCCCACCTTCGGCCATACCCTGCCCCGCTTCACGATGGCCATTGTCGCAACCACGCTTGGATGCTTCCTTGCCATAGGCTACGTGCCGTGGGCAGCCCAGTTCTCTGAAACGCTCGAAGACGTGTCGCCCGCGCTTCAGGCAACCGGATGGGCGTTCTTCGGTATGATGGCTCGCGGATGGGCCGCTATCGCCGCACCGCTCACCCTATATGTGGCCGCCCACTATGGCTGGGCATCGTGGATCAAGGTGTCGCTTGGCGGAATGGTACTGTACCTGATCGCGATGGTGCTGACGCGACCGCATGGCGCCGCTCAACACGCGGTCGCCCGTCCCTCCACCAAAGCCGCGCAGGCCTGAGGGCAGCAGAACTCCGCCGCACCCAGAAACGAAGGTAGAAGCGCGCCGAACAATTGCCCTCCACGGGTCTCGGTCCGGGAGCGGCAGAGATTGGCGATGGCCCCGGCTAGGGGCGCATTGTCCGCGTCCTTGGACCCAGCTGGGTGGGGACTATCTCGTAGGCCTGATGGACCCAGTCCACGAGCAACGGGCGGGTATCGCGTGGATCGATAATCTCTTCGATTCCAAATGAGTCCGCAGTCCGAATCGGTGAACGAATCGCATTGAATTTTTCTTCCAGTTCGCGCCGGAGTTTTTCGGGATCGCTCGCAGCTGCCAGATCGCGTTTGTAGGCCGCCTCGATTCCACCCTCAATCGGCAGCGAGCCCCAGTCCGCGGATGGCCATGCGTATCGCAGGTTTAGCCCAGTCGTAATGCCGTGACCGGCACCCGCCACCCCAAAGGCGCGGCGCACCATGATCGCGACTTTGGGCGTGATGGTCTGGAACATCGCGTAAAGCGCGCGCACGCCGCGACGGATGGTTCCGGAACTTTCCGCTTCGCGGCCGATCAGAAAGCCCGGTTGATCGACGAAATTGACGATCGGCAGATGGAACGTGTCGCAGAGGTCGAGGAACTTCGCCATCTTGTCCGATGCGGGTCCATCCAGCGAACCACCGATCGCGTAGGGATCGTTCGCCATCACCGCCACACCGTAACCATCGAGCCGCGCGAACCCGGTTATCAACGATGGGCCGAAAAACGGCGTCATTTCGAAAAAGGAATCGCGATCCATGACCAGCTCAAGGATTCGCCGTGCATCGTAGCCGTGGCGGCGGTTGCGCGGAATCAGCGAAATCAGTTCCTCCTCCCGGCGATGGGGGTCGTCACTCGGTGTGACGCGCGGCGGCATTTGCCACACGCTTTGCGGCAGATAAGAGAGGAAGCGTCGGATCTGCTCGAAGGCCTCCTCTTCGCTCTCGGCTTCGTTGTCGACTGCGCCGCTCGTATGCGCATGGATCTCCGAACCGCCGAGTTCCTCCTTGGTCAGGTCCTCGCCCACGCCCCATTTGACGACGGGTGGTCCCGCCACGAAGAGCTGACTGGTACCTTTGACCATTACCGCAAAATGCGTCGCTGCAACCCGCGCCGCGCCGATTCCCGCGACCGAGCCCATGCAACCCGCGACCACCGGCACCTCGCCCATCAGCTGCACGAGAACGTCGAAATCCGGATTTGCAGGCACGTAGGTACGTCGCGTGGTTTCAAAGGTCTTCACGCTGCCGCCGCCCCCGGTCCCGTCGACCAGCCGGATGATCGGGATGTGCAGTTCGTGCGCGAGCAGCTCCGCATAGCTGTGCTTGTTGCCAATCGAGGCATCGGCGGCGCCGCCGCGTACCGTGAAGTCGTCGCCACCCACCGCGACCCGTCGGCCGTTAATGCGGCCAGTCCCACCCACGAAGTTCGCGGGCCGGAACTCGACCAGCTTGTCGCCGTCGTATTTCGTCATTCCGGCAATCGCGCCGTATTCGTGGAACGAACCTTTGTCGAGCAGCCGATCGAGACGTTCGCGCACCGTCAGCTTACCGCCATCGTGCTGGCGCTTGATATTCTCGACGCCGCCCATCTGCTTGGCTAACTGCTCGCGGCGGCGAATTTCATCGATCTCGGGCTGCCAGGACATACTCGTCTCCCTCCGCAATCCTCCGATCCTAGCGCCTTTGCCCTCTCGCTGTCAGGGAGAGGACCCGAGGAGAGTCCAGCCGCAAGCGCGGCTCTTTCGCCCGCGCTTCAGCAGGGCGCGGCGAGTTTCCCGTCGCGGGAGAGGTAATCGATCTGTTACCTTCTACGCCGTGACCACTCCGATGCCGCCCGCGAAGCGCGCCGCCCTTACCGGATGGGGCCGCTACCCGAGTGCCGCGAGTGATATTTTCCGACCCGAAAAACTCGCCGAGCTTGCGGCGATCGTCAGCAGCAATGCGACTTCTCTCATCGCGCGTGGAGCGGGTCGCGCCTACGGCGATGCGGCCCTGAATCACGACCAACGGGTCGTTGATGTACAGCGGCTCAACCGCATGCTGGCATTCGACCCCGACAGTGGGTTGCTCCGATGTGAGGCCGGCGTAACGCTCGCGGCAATAATCGAGGTCTTCCTGCGACGCGGTTTTTTCCCGCCGGTGGTTCCGGGAACCCAGTTTGTCACGCTGGGCGGTTCGGTCGCCGCCGATATCCACGGCAAGAGCCACCACCGCGATTCGTCTCTGGCCACCCACGTCACCTGTATCGAGCTGATGCTCGCATCGGGCGAAGTGAAACGCTGCTCGCGCGAGGAAAATCCTGACCTTTTCTGGGCGACGGTGGGAGGAATGGGGCTCACGGGCGTCATCCTCGAGGTCGAGCTGCGCCTGCGTCGCGTGGAGAGCGCGTGGTTCGATGGCGAAATCGCGATAGCGGCCAACCTCGACGAAGCCATCGAGACCTTCGAGCGCACCGAACGACAATATGGATACTCTGTCGCCTGGATCGATTGCGCCGGGACGCGCGGCTCACTAGGCCGCTCGGTCATCAACCTTGGCAACGTCGCCTCTCGCGAGGCGCTCGCTCCTCCGCTCCGCCAGCAGCCGCTTCGGATTCCGTCCCGATTCGCTCCCACGGTGCCCTTCAATCTGCCCAACTTCACGTTGAGCTCGCTCGGCATCAAGACCTTCAACGCCGCGATCTATGCGATGAACCGCAAAGGCCCGCGCCTGTTCGACTACCAGAGCTTTTTTTTTCCGCTCGATTTCATCCGCCACTGGAACCGCATCTACGGCCAGCGCGGGTTCGTTCAGTACCAGTGCGTATGGCCAGCCAACGAAAGCCGCGAGGGCCTGATCGAGATGCTCGAAGCGATCAGCAAATGGGGCGGCGGGTCCTTCCTGACGGTACTCAAGAAATTCGGCCCCCAGGACGGGATGCTTTCCTTTCCGATGCCCGGCTACACACTCGCGTTGGATTTTCCGGTGAGCAAAGGGCTGATGGAATTTCTCGACCGACTGGATGCCATGGTCCTCAAGCGCGCCGGCCGCGTGTACCTGGCCAAAGATGCGCGCCTCAAACCGGAGATGTTCAGTGCAATGTATCCAAACCTCGCGCGGTGGCAACAAGTCAAACGCGCGGCCGATCCCAACAACCGGTTCTCGTCAAACCTCGCGCGCAGGGTCGGCCTGCTGCCATCGTAGTTCGATGAATGTGCGACCCAACCCGGTCCCCAGGCGGGAAGCGGGATCCGTAGGCAATGCAGTCACGATCAGTGCCGCGATTTTCTCGGCGGCGTCGATTTCACTCGCACTTCGAACCACGCCGCACGCCAGATCCCTCCGGCGGCCCGGATGCGAAACGACTTTCTCCCCGATGGGGAAACGGTCGCGCCCCACCTACGGGACCGGAGAGACAACGATTCAGAGACCTCGGGGCTCCCTTTCCAAAGCAAGACGGCGCCAGAACATCACGCATCGATGCACGGGCACGGATGCCCCCGCCGCAATCTTTTTGGCGGCAATGCGGTCTTGGAGGCCAGCGCACTCACCAGCGGAGCGCGAGGACTTTCGCCTGCCCACACGGACGAACCGAACGGTGCGATGTCTAAGATCCTGATCCTCGGCGCGACCAGCCCTATCGCGCGCGCTCTCGCGATGCGCTTCGCGGCGGAGGGCAATTCGGTTTTTCTCGCAGCCCGCGACCGGGTAGAGGCCGAGCGATTGGCCGCCGATATCACCATCCGAACCGGGGCAGCAGCGATTCCGGGGGTTTTCGACGCGGCCGAATTGTACTTTCATGCGACGTTCTTTGAAAAGACCCTAGCAGCATTGGGCGGCCTCGATGGTGTTATCCTCTGCTTCGGCACTCTGGGCGACGAAACGACAGCGCAGACCAGCCCCGACGAAGCGGTCGCAACCGTGAACCAGAATTTCACCGGCGCCGTGAGCCTGTTGACACTCGCCGCCCGCCACCTGGAGCAGCAGCGCAGCGGCTTCATCGTCGTGATCGGCTCGGTCGCGGGCGAGCGCGGGCGCGCAAAGAACTACGTATACGGCTCCGCCAAAGGCGCCCTGGCGATATTCGCCCAGGGCCTGCGGGCACGGATGGCGCGCGCCGGGGTGCAGGTTCTGACAGTCAAGCTCGGCACTGTCGACACTCGCATGACCTGGGGTCGCGACAGTCGGCTCGTAATGGCTCCAGAAGCCGCCGCTGACAAGATCATCGCCGCCTGGCGCCGCAAGGCCGAGGTGGTCTACGTGCCATGGTTGTGGCGGCCGATTATGGGAGTAGTCAGGATGATCCCCGAGCGCATCTTCAAGCGCACAACTTTTTAGCAATTTTCTGTTGGCTTTTCTTGAACAGGTCTGGGGGAACCGAATTCACACACAAGATGCAAAATTCCGGTCCCCTGAAACGCAAATGCACTTCACGGAGTGCTGCCGGCAACACCGATGGCAGGACCCTTGCTCGCAGAACAGATCGCTGCCGGGCGCTTGGACTCGCGCTAGCATTTTGTCCGATCCGCCGGCTGCACTATAAAAAGTATATGGGCGGATCTTATCGCCCCAACCACGAGGAATCATTTTATGGCTGGAGAGCCGGGACAACTTCGCAAGCTCAAATACCAAGGGGCCGTCGATGCCGATGGACACGTTCTCGAAGACGCCGCCCTCTGGGACCGGTATATCGAGGCAAAGTACAAGCCGGGTGCTGTACGAATCCGCCAAGACGATCGCGGCGAAGAGCACCTTGAAATTGGCGGCAAGTTCTCCAAGATTTTCTATGGCCCGCGGCTGGCGGGATTGAGCGGCATGGGCTCCACGCGCGAGCAGCCGTGGCAGAATCTTCGCGGCTACGGCGTGAACGCTCCGTTCGGCGCAATGGATCCCAAGGAGCGCCTGACCCGAATCGAGAAGGAAGGTCTCAGGGCCGCATTCATCTATCCTACCCTGAGCCTGCTCTATGAAACCGAGTGCGAGGACATCGAACTCGCCCAGGCACTAACGCGCGCCTACAACCGATGGATTGTGGACTTCTGCAAGGACAGCGGTGGCAAGCTAATTCCGATCGCGCATTTGTCGCTGGGCGATCCCGAGGCCGCCGCTCGCGAACTCGAACGTGCCGTGAAAGACGGCTGCAAGGGCGGATGGGTGGCGCCATTCGTAATGACGCGCAAGCCGCATGCGCATCCCGATCACGACGCGCTGTTCGCCAGGGCCCAGGAACTTGGCGTGCCGCTGGGAATCCATCCGACTATTGAACCGAACTGGGCTCAACCCGGCAGATACGACTGGAAGTATCTGCGCGGGCAGTTCTACTTCCTGAATGTCACCGCCGGTGACGGCATCCGCCACGCTTTCACCTCGTTCTTCCAGTACGGAACCCTCGACAAATTTCCGCAATTGAAACTGGTTCTGCTGGAGGCGGGCGCTGGGTGGATCGCGTACTGGCTCGACCGGCTCGACGCGGTCTACGCGAGCGGAATCGGCCGCACGGTGCCGCTGAAGGAAAAGCCCAGCGTCTATTTCAAACGGCAATGCTGGATTTCAGCCGATCCGGACGAGTCGGCGTTACCCGCGATGGTTGACTTGGTCGGCGCCGAGCGCTTTTTCTGGGCATCCGATTTTCCGCATCCCGATCACGTCGGCGATTACATCGAGGAAGTTGAAGAACTGGGTGGCAAGCTGAAACCCGGCGACCGCGAAAAGGTGCTGGGGACCAACGTGATGCAAGCCTACGGCTGCCATGACCTAGGCGCCCTCTAAAGCGACGCGGCGCAAGGTTTCTCGGCGCACAGATTTTACCGGCCCGGAACCAAACGGCCCCCGAGGAAACCCTCGGGGGCCGTTCATTTTCCGCTATTGAGCCCGCCCGTCAGCTAACTGACCAGGTATCGCCCTTCAGCATCAGCTTCGCGAGGCTACCGGCACCCTGCTTGGCCTGCGACTCCTCGAGTTGCTGATTCATCGCCGCGTCATAGGTCGGACGTGACACCGCGTAGAAAACCCCCACCGGGGTGGGCATCGGCGGCTCGAAGTTGCCCAGCATGAACGCGAGCGACAAATTGCTCTCGTCGTGCACGACCAGGTCTTTTTCGCTCGCGCCGTTCGTCCCGAGCACCACGACTTCCGGGCGCATGCCGTTCATCCTGATGCCTTTATCGCGGTTCTTGCCGAAGATAAGAGGCTTACCGTGTTCGAGCACCAGCTGATGCTCAGCCTTGATGCCCTTATCGCTCACGTCGTTGAATGCGCCATCGTTGAAGATGTTGCAGTTCTGCAGAATCTCAAGGAACGAAGCGCCGCGGTGTTGGTGCGCGCGCTTGAGCATCTCGCCCAGGTGCTTTTGTTCGACGTCGATCGCACGCGCCACAAAGGTCGCATGCGTCCCGAGCGCAACCGTAATGGGATTGAACGGAAAATCCACCGACCCGGCAGGCGTCGACTTGGTAACCTTGCCGACCTCTGAAGTCGGCGAATACTGGCCCTTGGTCAATCCGTAGATCTTGTTGTTGAAGAGCAGAATCTTCAGGTCAACGTTGCGGCGCAGCACGTGAATCAGGTGATTGCCCCCGATGGATAGCCCGTCGCCATCCCCGGTCACCACCCACACGTCGAGGTCCGGCCGCGTTACCTTGAGTCCGGTCGCGATCGCTGGCGCACGGCCATGAATGGTGTGGAAGCCATAGGTGTTCATGTAGTAGGGGAAGCGGCTCGAGCATCCGATACCGGAGATGAACACGACCTTGTGCGGCTCGATGCCAAATTCCGGCATCGTCTTCTGCACCTGCGCGAGAATCGCATAGTCGCCGCATCCCGGGCACCAGCGCACCTCCTGGTCAGAAACAAAATCTTTGCGGTTAAGCGCGGTAGCCATTTCTACTCAGCCCTCCAATGCCCGCTGGATACGGGTTACGAGTTCGCTCACCTTGAAGGGACGCCCCTGGATTTTGTTGAAGCCAAAGGCGTCGATTAGATAGTCGGCGCGAATCATTTTAAGTAGTTGCCCCATATTCATCTCGGCAACCATCACCTGCTTGAACTTGCGCAGCCGCTCCGCGAGGTCCTTCGGGAGCGGATTCAGATAGCGCAGATGGATATGGGAAACCTTACGGCCCTTCTCGCGCACCTGCTTGACTGCCTCGCGAATCGGACCGAACGTCGAACCCCATCCGAGCACCACCAGGTCACCGCCGTCCGGGTCGCCGAACACCTGGGTCGGCGGAATTTCCTGCGCAATGCCGGCGACCTTGCGCGCACGAATGCGAATCATCAGCTCGTGATTGGCGGGCGAGTAGCTGATGTTGCCGGTGAGGTTTTCTCCCGTAATGCCGCCCAGGCGGTGCTCCAAGCCGGGAGTGCCCGGAATCGCCCAGGGGCGCGCCAACGTCTCGTCGTCGCGCGAATAGGGCAGGAATCCGTTCGGGTCCGTGCGGAACTCCACCTTGATTGGTGGTAACTGCTCGATATCGGGTAGCAGCCACGGCTCCGCACCGTTCGCGAGCTGCCCGTCGGTCATCAGGATGACCGGCGTCATATACTTGATCGCGATTCGCACCGCTTCGTAGGCGCATTCAAAGCAATCGGCGGGCGTGCAAGCTGCGATGATCGGAATCGGTGACTCGCCGTGCCGGCCGTACATCGCCATCAGCAGGTCGGCCTGTTCAGGCTTGGTCGGCATTCCGGTCGAAGGGCCCGCGCGCTGAATATCGGTAACGACCAGCGGCAACTCGACCTTCACGGCAAGGCCGATAGCCTCTTCTTTGAGATTCATGCCCGGGCCGGAGGTCGTGGTAATCCCGATCGCACCCCCGAACGCCGCGCCGATCGCCGACGATACGCCGGCAATCTCGTCTTCGGCCTGGAAAGTATAAATCGGAAAATTCTTGAGACCGGAGAGTTCGTGCAACACGTCGCTGGCCGGGGTAATCGGGTACGAACCCAGAAACAGCGGGCGTCCCGCCTTGACCGCCGCCGCGACGAACCCGAGCGCGGTGGCGGTGTTACCGGTGATATTGCGATATAGGCCCGGTTTGATCTTCGCGGCCGGGACTTCGTACGACGATGCGAACATCTCGGTCGTCTCGCCGTAGTTGAAGCCTGCCTTGAAAGTACGCAGATTTGCCTCGAGTACGTCAGGGGTCTTCTTGAAACGCGTCTCCAGGTACTGAATCGTGCTCTGGGTTGGTCGCTGATAGAGCCACGACAGCATACCGAGCACGAACATGTTGCGGCAGCGGAACACGGCGCGGTTGTTCAGGCCCATGCCATGGGTCGCCAGTGTGGTCAGCTTGGTGACGTCGACCTGGATAACCTGGAACTTGTCCAGCGAATGATCGGTCAGGGGGTTTGAGTTGTAACCGGCGCGCTTTAGGTTGGCGTCGGTAAATGCTTCGCGATCGACGATCACCACGGCGTTGGGAGGGATGTCCTCCAGGTTCGCCATCAGGGCCGCCGGATTCATCGCGACCAGTACGTTGGGCTCGTCGCCCGCGGTGAAGATCTCGTTGCTCGAAAAATTGAGCTGGAAGCCGCTGACCCCGGCCAGAGTTCCCGCCGGAGCGCGAATTTCCGCGGGAAAGTCGGGCAGTGTCGCGATGTCGTTACCGGCGAGTGCCGACTCCGCCGTAAACTGCATCCCGGTTAACTGCATCCCATCGCCCGAGTCCCCGGCAAAGCGGATGACGACCCGATCGCGCTTTAAGTGGGGTTTCTCTGCGCCAGCGGATCCCGCTTGACCCTGCGATCCGGCAGTCTGCGCGGCAGCCTCAGGTGGTACAGCCATCTCAGTCCAATCTCCTTGTCCCTCGTGTTTGGAAAGTACTCCGGTTTGACGAAGGGCTACAAACGTTCACGCACGCAGAATTAAAGTATAACTAATGTGTGGTAAGCGCGAAAGAGGCCCATTCTTATCTGATGCGAAAATCGGCAAATTGACCGCTATATTCTGACCATTCCTCGTGCACTCTGCTGACATGAGCGGCAGGCGGTCCGAGGTGTGCCCACGCCGCGAGCATCTTGAGTACATCTTCCCGCCCTTCGGCCACGATCTCAACCTCTCCTGACGGCCGGTTGCGAACCCATCCCTTTAGTCCAAGATCTTGCGCCTCGTCTCTGGCCGTGTAGCGAAAGCCTACCCCTTGGACTCGCCCGCTCACGATCATGCGAAGCTGCCTCAGGTGAGGCTCCATTCCTCAGCCCTCCCCCAACAACTCCAGCAGGCCGGCTTCGTCCAAAACGCGGACGCCCAGTTCGCGTGCTTTTTTCAGCTTGGAGCCCGGTTCCGCGCCGGCAACCAGGAAGTCGGTCTTTCGACTCACCGATCCCGTCACCCTTCCGCCAGCCGCCATGATCTTGCCCTCGGCATCTTCGCGCGACAGCGAGTTCAGGGTGCCGGTGAGAACGAAACTCTTTTCGCGGAGCGCACCCCGTCCACTGGGTTCGGCGGGAACCGCGATCTGCAGCTCCTCTTCCAGTCGCCGCACGGCTTTGAGATTGCGTGGTTCAGCGAAATATTCCCGGATGCTGCGGGCGACTTCGTCTCCGATATCACGGACCGCCGACAAATCATCTTCGCTGGCGGCGGACAGCGCCTCCAGGTTCTTGAAGCGAAGCGCGAGTTGGCGTGCGGTGTGCTCGCCGACGTGCCGGATGCCGAGGCCGTTGATGACGCGATCCAGCGTGGTCTTGCGAGATTTCTGGATCGCATCAAACACGTTCTGTGCACTCTTTTTCGCCATTCGCTCGAGCCTCGCGAGTCGGTCTGTCGTGAGTGCGTAGATGTCATCGAGTTCTCTGACCAGGCCCTGCTCGACCAGCTGCATGACCAGCTTGTCACCGAGACCCTCGATGTCGAGGCTGTTCTTGGATGCGAAATGGCGAATCGATTCGCGCATCCGCGCCGGGCAATTAGCGTTGACGCATAGATAGGCGACTTCGCCCGGTTCATGAACGATCGCAGCTCCACACACCGGGCAGTGCGACGGCATCTGAAATTCGTCGGCGCGCGGAGATCCTTGTTGGGTGACCCGAACCACGTACGGGATAACGTCGCCCGCGCGTTCGATCAGAACGGTGTCACCCGCGCGAATATCCTTGCGCCTAATCTCGTCCAGGTTGTGGAGCGAGGCGTTGGAGATGGTGACCCCGGCCAACGGCACCGGCCGCAACTTGGCGACCGGAGTAAGGGAGCCAATCCTGCCGACTTGAACCTCGATATTTTCCACCACGGTCTGGGCCTGCTGCGCCTTGAACTTGTATGCGATCGCCCAGCGCGGCGAACGCGATACCTCTCCGAGGCGCTCCTGGAGCTCGAAAGAGTTGACCTTGGCGACCACACCGTCAGCGTCGTAGGCAAGTGAATGGCGTTTCTCGGTGATCTCGTTCCAGTATTCGAGGACCGCATTTACGTTGGGACACAAGCGCGAAAGCAGGTTGATCCGAAGTCCCAGCGCTTTGATTCCCTGCAGGAATTCCCATTGCGAGGCGAAACTCGCACCTTCGATGACGCCCGCCGCGTATACAAAACTCTCCAGTGGTCGCGACGCGGTAATTTTCGGGTCGAGCTGGCGCAGCGAGCCTGCCGCCGCGTTGCGCGGATTGGCAAACACCAGCTCGCCCGCGCTTTCGCGATCCGCGTTGAGCCTGGCGAACCCGGCCTTGGGAAAAATCACCTCCCCGCGCACTTCGAGCAGTCTGGGAATCGATCCGCGTTCGGGTTTGCGCAGATGCAGTGGCACCGATCGGATGGTCCTGATATTCGGGGTTATGTCTTCACCGTTGATGCCGTCGCCGCGGGTGGATGCCACCGCGAGCGCGCCATTTTCGTAAACCAGCTCGACGCTAAGCCCGTCGAGCTTGATCTCCGCGACGTACTCGATGTCCCCCTCGGACTTGAGAAAGCGCTTGATACGTTTGTCGAACTCGACCATCTCTTCGGCGTTCATCGCGTTGGACAGCGACATCATCATTCTGCGATGCACCACCACGCCGAATTTTTCACTGGGCGCAGCGCCCACCCGCTGCGTCGGCGAATCCGGGGTGCGCAATTCCGGATACTCCCGCTCGAGGGCTTCGAGCTCGCGCATCATCGCGTCATACTCGGCGTCGGAAACCTCGGGATCGTCGAGCACGTGGTAGCGGTAGTTGTGATGATTGATCTGCTCGCGCAGCCGCTCCGCCTTGAGGTTTAGTTGCTGTAAATCGGCTTTGGACATGATAAAAAGTCCAGCCTACTTTACCTGATATCGATCATCGAGCCCGCCAGGGTTGCTCATGCGGGTACAGCGTAAAGCTCGCTGCGGCGTGACCTTGGTGGTCTGCGCGTCCACAAGCACCACCAGGATGAGAACTCGGGCGGCGGCGTGTAACGGGTACCTGAGGTCGGCAACGGACGCGCGAAGGAGTCTTCTTCTTCAATGGTGCGGCTTCTTCAGCCACCGCCCCATAACTACCCGCTGTTCGACCGCGTAGCCAAGCCGCTCGTAAAAGCCGATTACTTTCTTGTTGGTCTCGCGAATCATCAGCATCGCTTTTGGCACCCCTCGCTGAGCCAGCCACCCTTCGGCATGCGCCATGATCTCGCGTCCTGCTCCCTTCTCCTGATGCTTGGGGGCGACTGCGACATAGTAGATCCATCCACGATGACCATCGTGGCCCACCATCGCGGTCGCCACGATCTTCGACTCGCCACCAGCGACACCCACAAGCAATATCGAATTTTCGGAGCCTACGCAGAACTCGATGTCAGAAGCCGGATCGTTCCATGGACGCGTGAGCTCGCACGCCTCCCACAGCGCAACCACCTTTTCGAAATCGGCAGGGGCATACGAACGGACGGTCAGCACTTACGGCTACCTGCGTGCGTAGCCCATCGCATCCAGAAAATCGTCGAGGGTCTCGAAACGGAGATACATATTGGTCCGCTTCTGCTTGCCGATGGTCGAGCTCGACTCGTTGGAATAGGCGTGGCCGGGATACACTACCGTCGAATCATCAAGGCTTTTCAGGGTCCGGTTCAAGCTGTAGTACATCGCTTCCGGATCCGATCCCGGCAAGTCGACCCGCCCGCATGAGTTGATGAAGAGCGTATCGCCCGCGATAAGGTTTCCGGCTGCCAGGAAACACTGCGACCCCGGTGTATGCCCGGGCGTATGGAGAAACTTGACGTCGATATCCCCCACCTTGATCACGTCGCCGGCGTCCATCTTGACCAGGTCGGAGTCGGATAGTCCCGCAACTCGCTTAGTGCCCTCTGCCTCGTGCTTGTTGACGTACACTTTGGCCTTGACGCGCTTGAGCATCTCCGCAGAGCCCTCGATACTTTGCCCCATCATATGCCCGCCCAGGTGGTCCTGGTGGTAGTGAGTGATCAGAATCTTGTCGATTTCGTAGCCTTCCTTCTCCACGAAATCGCAGATCGCGTTGGTGTCCCAGGCGGGGTCGACTACCGCTACTTTATGCGAAACTGGGTCACCCAGAATGTAGACGTAGTTGGCCATCGGGCCGATCTGTGCCTGGCGCAAGTAGAGCCGTGGTTCATCCGCCATGGTGCGAGCTCTCCCCGTTCAGGATTTTGCCCTGCGGCGTGTCGCCAATTGCCGGGCCGCGGCCCTGCGCCGCGCCGCCTTGATTTCCGGAGCGTCGAGGCGCAATCCGCGATCCCACAGAAACTCGGGCTCGCCAAGCCGCTTCGCGACCCAGCGGGATTGCACGAACAGGTGGTCGCTGAGGCGGTTGACGTAAATGATGAGGTGCTCGTTGACGGGTTCCTCGCGCTTGAGGCGCCATAGCTGACGCTCCGCGCGCCGGCACACGGTGCGGGCCAGATGCAGAAATGCATTCAGTTCGCCACCGCCGGGCAAGGTGAAGGATTTGAGCGATTCGAGCTCTTCCTCCATCTTGTCCATCTCTTCCTCGAGCTTGGCTACTTCCGCCGCGCTCATCTTGTGCATCCCTTCGTATTCGCCGTCGGCGGGAGTCGCCAGTTCGCTGCCAACATCGAACAGCTCGTTCTGGATGCGTCGCAGGCACTCGAAATACCATTCGCCTTCGTTTCCGAATTTGAAGATATATTTCGGCAAGTAGGTCCTGACGATGCCGATGACGGAATTGAGCTCGTCGATCGTCCCATAGCTTTCGATACGGCCGCTTTCCTTCGCGACCCGGGCTCCCCCTACCAGAGCGGTCGTGCCCTTGTCTCCAGTGCGCGTGTAGATATGTGTGAGCCGAATCGCCATCAGAGCCCAGCTTTTTTGCGTTGCGCCTCGTAGCTGGCATCACCCAGATCGGTCGACACCGGCAGTCCGCTCTCGTGCCATCCGGCGACGACCAGGTTGCCGGATTGATCGCGCTGGCCGCCGAATCCGCCCGCCACGTTGGTCAAATCGGTGTATCCGGCTTCTTCGAGCATCTCGCACGCTCGCATCGAGCGCCCGCCTGCCTGGCAGCCTACCACCAGCTTCCGACTTTTCGGGAGAACTTTCCCGACGACCTCGACAAAGTCCGGATTCGCCTGCATCTGTCCCGGCCCCTTGATGAATACCACCGGGATGTTGATCGCACCCGCGGCGTGACCTTGGGCGAATTCGCGCTCTGTGCGAACGTCAAGGTAAACCGCGTCAGGGTTTTGCTTCAAAGCCTCGAACGCCTCAGTCGGCCGGAATTGCTTGATCGGCATTGGCCTAAATTCCTCCATAAGCTCCGCGCGACAATCCTAGCAGGTAACATGAAAGAGGGGTCGAGCTCCGTTGTAGAATGGTGAGTGGTTGACGAATTCACCATTTACGAAGAGGAGGAACGACCCCAATGTTGTACGCCGGAATAGATTACCACAAACGATACTCGCAGGTGCACGTCATCGACGAGCAGGGGCGAACCCGAGTCACGGCACGACTGGCGAACGACTTAGCCAGCCTGCGGGGGTTTTTCGGTAAGTTGGCGGAGCCGTGTCGGGCGGTGGTTGAAGCGGGCTGGAACTGGGGCGTGATGTACGACTGGCTGGACGCAATCGAGAACGTGGCCGAGGTCGAGCTGGCGCATCCATATCGAGTCCGCGCGATCGCGGCGGCCCAGGTCAAGACCGATTCGATCGATGCGCACACCCTGGCGCAGCTGCTGCGGGTCAATCTGATCCCGCGCGCCTATGTACCAGGAGTGGAGACCCGACGGCTGCGCGAGCTGGTGCGCCAACGGGTGTTCCTGGTGCGGATGCGGACGATGGTGAAGAACCGCGTCCAGGCGCTGCTCGCACGCCAGCATGTGCCGCTGCCGGCGGTGAGCGATATTTTCGGCAAGCGCGGACGGGACTACTTGAGTAAGCTTAAGCTCGAAGGCGCGACACAGGAGCTCTTGCGCCAGGATCTCGAGTTGCTCGAGACCCTCACGGAGGAAGTGCGCGCGACCGAAAAGTGGCTGCACCAAGCGACCCAGAGCGATCAGCGGGTGGGAGCATTGCGTACCATTCCGGGGCTCGGCGAACTTCTAGCGACCGTGGTGGCGTTGGAGATCGACCGGATTGAGCGCTTTGAGACTCCCGCCAAACTCGCCGCCTACGCCGGACTGGTGCCGACCACCCATTCCTCCGGCGGGCACACTTTCCACGGCAAGCTGATGCCGCAGAGCAACAAGTGGCTGCGCTGGGCGCTGGTGGAAGCGGCCTGGGTGGCGGTCAGACTCGATCCTTACTTCCGGGCGCACTTCGCCAAGCGCCGCGCGCACAAACCAGCCCAAAGCGCGATCATCGCGACCGCGCGCCGACTGCTGGAGGTGGTGTGGCATGTGCTCAAAGAAAATCGCCCCTATCAGAGCCGGCCAGTAACCGGTCCGAATCGAGCGTTAAACACTTCCTCGGCTGCCTTCGTCGCACCCTAGCCTTCGGGGCTCGCTAGCAGGATAAGGAGCCGAGGATCGAATCAGTTACCACGTGTGGCAGGGCCACGAAGAGAAGGATGATCTGGATCTTAACCCGCGCCAAGAGGCGCCGAAAAGAAAAAACTACTTACAAACGTGGGACCCTTGTGGAGGAAGGATAAGGACAAACCGCGCCGCGCCGAAACGGCGCGGAAGAAAAATACATACAAGTAAGTACATCAGATGAGACGGGAGACTTGACTGCCTCTTTCAGAGAAGGGTGCCAAAAAACCCGGGAACAGGGCCGGGCAGAATTTCCGCTCAAAATGCCTGCTCGCAGGTCGTTGCGCCCCCAACTATGCGCTCGGGTTCCCGTAACGCTCGTAATGAACCATCTCTTTTTTCGGGCGCAGCGGACGCGACTCGGGAGGCCGTTTTGGGTCCGAATAACCGAAGGGCAAAATGGTGAAGATTGCCCACGGCGCGGGAGCGCCGAGCATCTCGCAGATTTTGAGGTTGTCAAAATTGCCGACCCAGCAGGTACCGAGTCCCAACGCCCAACCCGCCACCGCCATGTTCTGCACCGCCTGCGCGCAGTCGACATCGGCCCACCGCGCGTTCTCGGTGTTCTTTAGCACGACGATCGCGGCGGGCGCGTCGGAGACAAAACGTCCGGTCGAGCAAAGCTCGCCCATCTTCTTGAGGCACGCCCGATCGCGCACCACGATGAATTGCCAGGGCTGCAGGTTGCGTGCGCTCATCGCATGCCGGCCTGCATCGACGATGTGCTCGAGTTTGTCGCTTTCAACGTCGCGCGTGGAAAATCCGCGCTGCACTCGTCTGCTTTTGATGGCCTCGATCGCTTCCATGGGAACACTCCTGTCGAGAATCGGAATCGACCTGCTGAGCGCGGTTCGGCGACTCCCCCCGCGTGTGTGGCGACCGGCGAGGACCGGACCTCAGCCGCGTTTGTATACGATATAACTCTCGGCGAACTTCGCGATGCGATCCTGCACCGACGCGGTCCGCTGCGTACCCAGGAAGAACTGGACCAGTTCCTCGTGGCCGATCTCGCCACCGGGACTCAGCAATTCCACCAGCTCGTCGATTAGGGTGGGAAATTTCTCGCTCGGGATGTAGTAGTTCGCCCAGCCGAAGTTGCAGTGGCGATGGAGAATCTTCGCAATGGTCTTTTCCAGGACCTCGCGCCGGCCGCCATCGTGATTCTGTTCGTCGCTCAAGTCGTCTGCTCCGTGCTCAGATTGATGCGGCTATGCGCCTTTCTTGATTTGTGCCAACGGCGCGTCGTCCGCCCATCGAATCTTCCGATAGTCGAACCGCATGCTCTCGATAATATTAAACTTGACGATTTCGAAGTAGGGAGAGAGATCGAAATCTCGCGGCGTTATGAGCGTCGGGGAAACCTGCCGCCAGATTCCCGGCGGCTTGGTAGACCGCCGCGGCCACAACGCGAGGCGCGAGGTCGGAATGGGATCATCGGGTAATTGCTCGTAGCGCGGCACGATTGGAAAGCGCACCCGGTTGAAGCACGAAGCGAGCAAGCTGGAGCAGATCACCCGGGTCGGTTCTCCACTGCCAAACTGCAAAGCGGTGCGGCGAAAGCGACGGGGAATGAGACTGACCGGCAGAAAGTAGCGGCCCAGATCGACCACATTCTTGACGTCGTAGTTGGCGCCGACGCTGCGCAGCGCCTCGTCCAATACCTCCGCCAAGTCAGCCGTCGAGAGATTATACGGGCGGCAGATACGGATGTTGAAATCCCGATACTTGGTCAACGGCGAGAGGACCACGCCGCGGTCCACCAGCGCCTCGACGACTAAGAAAGTCTCCTCTTCACCAAATTCCGCGACCAGCTCGCCGCGCTTGTGCGGGTCCCGCCGCAGCGGCTCGTCGCCGACGAACAGCGCCGAATGCGACCACGAGCTTTGGGTCAGATACTTGATGCATTCGCTAATCCGTTCGTTGCCCTCGACCAAAACCACGTCGCCTTTGCGGATATGGCGTTTGAGGCTCGCCATGTCGTTGGGCGAATGGAGCTCGTAGCTCTTGAGCGGCTTGGTCAGAACTCGGACCGCGGCATCGGAAAGCCGCTGCCGCAGTCGAGCGAAGAGATTCAATTTCCGCCGCTCGGCCATTTAAGCGTAGATCGCATAAGAAATTTGCGCTCTGCCCAGATAATACGGACTGATCGCTCATGGAAACAAGCGATTTTCCAGAGTAGTCAAGGTGGTGCTGTCGCCGAGGCGTTTTCAGCTCGTGCCCCTCTTCCGGTGTGTCTTGGGGCAGCAGCCGCGCCCAGCTCAGCGCACCTTGTGGGACCCGGATTGGCAAGCGGGAGCCGCCCGACGCGCGCGACACAACAGTCAAGTCAGATCTTGAACTGCCAAACGATGGCGTAGAACGGAACGTCGACCTTGCTCTGCTCCGGGTCGTCGGTCTTGATCGCCAGCTGTCCACGCAATTGACCATCCGGCGTACCGCGCCGAAGCGTCACCGTAATGCGATATTCCCTACCCGCCTTGACCGGATCGGCCGAGGCGACTACCGAGGGCGTCGAACTCGAGATGTCAAGTACCTTGACGTCTCGCGGACTGGAATTGGTGAGCCGCAGAATCCGGACGACGTCCTGGCCCTTGGGAACGATGCCAAATGAAACCTGCGCGGGGTCGAGCGTCAGGTCGCCCGCGACAGTTCCGAAGACATCGATCTGCAGCGGCGCCCGGTTGGTAGTCACCTTGATCGCATCATCGAAGGTTCCCGCCGGCATGGTCGGCAGCAGATCGACTTTCAGGAGCGCGCCTAGCTTGCCGTCCTTGCGCGGTTCGATCGCAACCTTGATCGACGGGCTCGAGTTGCTGACCGAGCTGACCTTGAACCCTTTCTGCGCAGTCAGGTCATCGATCGTGACTTCCTGCGTCGCCGTGGCCCCCTTGCGAACCGTACCGAATGCGACCTGCGCCGGCGTCGCGGCGACTTGCTGCCTGACCATGCCCTGCATCGTCATCACTGCTTGCGGCGTCGCAGGATCGTTGGTGAATGCGGTGATGGTTCGGACCTGGTGGCCCTTCTGGAAATGCGTGTCGAACCCTACCGAGATGTCCGCCTCCTCGCCGGGCGCCAGGTGGTTTTTGCTGGGCGCCGCCGCGGTGCATCCGCAGGAGGTTTTCATGCCGCGGATTTCCAGCTCACCGCTCCCGGTGTTTTTGATCTTGAAGACGTGGTCCACCATTTTCCCTTCAAGCGCAGTCCCGAAATCGTAGAAGGGATTGAGCACCTGAACCTTGGGCTGCGGACCCGGGGGCGCAGAGTTAAGTCCGGGAATCTGGGGCGGACTCTGCGCGGCCGCGACGCCGCGGATCAGCACAGTGGCCACGAAGGCAAGCAGCATTCGACGCATAACGCGCTCCAACTTCCACGCGCACCAAGCACGCGGTCCAGAATAATCAATCCGTTCGTCCTGAATGGCGGTCAAGAGGCTTTCGCTGCGGGCATTTCACCGGTCGCGCGGGGGGCGGGCTCGTATCTCCTGAGAAAGCCCGTCGAAAAGTCGCCGCGGATAAAATCCGGGTCGTGCAGAATCTTGAGATGGAGGGGGATATTGGTCCGGATTCCGTCGATCAAATACTCGCGCAACGCGGCGCGCGCCCGCAGCATGGTCAGCTTGCGGGTCTCGGAATGGACAATCAGTTTTGCAACCAGCGGATCGTAGTGCACCGGCACCCGATAACCGTCGTAAAGGGCGGTTTCGACCCGCACGCCCAATCCCCCAGGCGGATGATGGTTTGAAACCAGTCCGGGCGACGGCAGGTGCTTCTCCGGATCCTCCGCGTAAATGCGAAATTCCATGGCGCATCCGCTGAAGGTTACCTGCTTCTGCTTGAGGTTGAGCCGCTCGCCCAGCGCCAGCCGAATGCTTTCCTTGACCAGGTCGATGCCGGTCACCATCTCGGTGACTCCGTGCTCGACCTGGATTCGCGTGTTCATCTCGATGAAATGGAACTCGCCGTCTGGGGCGAGGAGAAACTCCACCGTGCCGACGTTCGAATAGCCCACCACTTCAGCCGCGCGCACCGCCGCCTTACCCATCTTCTCGCGCCAGCGCGGATTCAGTACCGGACACGGCGATTCCTCGATAACCTTCTGATGACGACGCTGGATCGAGCAGTCGCGCTCACCCAGATGCAGCACGTTGCGGAAGTTGTCAGCGACAATCTGGAATTCAACGTGGCGCGCATGTTCGAGGTACTTCTCCAGGTACATGGTCCGCGAATTGAAGGCCGCTTCGCTTTCGGCGCGCGCCAACGGAAACAGACGCTCCAGCTCCTTCACGTCGCGCACCACGCGCATCCCTTTCCCGCCTCCCCCCGCTGCCGCCTTGATCAGCACCGGAAATCCCAGCCGCTTTGCGTCCGTGAGCGCATCGCGAACCTCGGTAACGCCCTTTCCATCGCTCCCCGGAAGCACCGGAACGCCGGCACGTTTCATGATGCGCCGGGCGCGCGGCTTGTCACCCATAAGCCGGATGTGGCGAGCGCGCGGCCCGACGAACTGAAGGCCGGATCGTTGACAGGCTTCCGCGAAATCACCGTTCTCGGAAAGAAAGCCGTATCCGGGATGGACCGCGTCGGCGCCGTAGGTCAGCGCGGCGCTCAGAATCGAGGGGATGCTGAGGTAGCTATCTTCTGCCGCAGGCGGCCCGATGCACACCGATTCATCGGCCATCCGAACATGCAGCGCATCTTTGTCCGCCGTGGAATAGACCGCCACTGTCGGGATCCCGAGTTCGCGACATGCGCGGATTATGCGAATCGCGATCGTGCCCCGATTGGCGACGAGAAGCTTCTTGAACATTGGAACGTTCTAGCGATTGCGCGGGCGGCTCAGCCTACCTCTATCACCATCAAAGCCTGGCCGTACTCAACGGGCTGGGCGTTCTCGGCAACTATCCTCACGACACGCCCTGCAGCAGGCGCTTCGATCTCATTCATCATCTTCATCGCTTCAATAATACAGACTGTCTGACCTTTGCGCACCGAGGAGCCTTCCTCCACAAACGGCGCGGCATCGGGAGCGGAGGCACGGTAAAAGGTCCCGACCATCGGGCTCTCGACGAGCATCTGGTTCGAAGCAAGTTCGACCGCGGCCCCATCTGTTTTGGCGGCGACTTTCGCGCCCGCTCGGCGCCTCCCGGGCTTGACCGATACTGCGGAGGAATTGGGCTGCGAATTGGCCTCGAGTGAGGGAGCCAGCGGAGCACGAACCAGGCGAACCTTGCCCTTTTTGTCTTCGATTTCGAGTTCGACCAGGCCGTGGTCGTTCATCAGGGCAATCAGGGCCTTTATCTCTCGAACTTCCATTCCTTCTCCAAGATCATGGCATGCCAACGCCAATTGCGCGAACGGTCGCCTACGGGGCTGCCGCCCTGGTCGACAGCAGTGTTGCCGCGGCGCGTAGCGCCAAGTAGTACCCTTCTGCACCGAACCCCATGATTCGGCCGACTGCCAGATCCGCGATGGTGGAATGATGGCGGAATGATTCGCGTCGGTAGACGTTGGACAGATGCACCTCGATTACCGGAACGGCGATCGCCGCAAGCGCGTCGCGAATCGCGATGCTCGTGTGGGTGTAGGCACCCGGATTTACGAGGATCAGGTCAGATCGATCGCGGGCCTTCTGGATGCGATCGACGATCGCGCCCTCGGAATTCGACTGGAAGCTGTCGACCGAAAGACTCAGCTCGCGCCCCAGTCGTTTCAACTCCCGGTCGATATCGCGAAGCCGGGTACGGCCATAGACTTCCGGTTCGCGCTCTCCCAGGAGATTCAGGTTAGGCCCGTGAACCACCAGGACGCGAAAAGCTCGCCCGCTCTTGGCTTCGCCGTCAGCTCGGCCGCGCCCGGAAGCATCTTTCTCCCGCGTCACGTCCCCGCACAACTCCTCGCGGCATTGAACCCTACCGCACCCTCGACTTCAAGCCGGTCTGCCCCCGCAGCGACCGCAAGCGGCAAACCTGATCACCAGGTGCCAGTTGGTCCGCTCGCGATTTGGTCGCTCGCGGCTTGTATTGCGGGCGGGGAGAAGCGGGGGGTCGGCGACCGGCATCACAATCAGTAATACGCAATTTCGATCAGGTGCCGGTTGGGGTCGAAGAAGTAGACCGACTTGCATGCTCCGCGCGCACCTCCGCTAACTCCGGGCCCGCGCATGTTGCCCACCGTGTCGAACGAGTCACCATATTCGATTCCCGCCTCGCGCACCCTCTGGAAAGTGTGGTCAAATTCCTCGCGCGACATCGAAAACGCCAGGTGCTCGCCACCCCTGGTTCCGAAGGGAGCGAGCTGCAGCATAAAATCCGGCTCCACTTTGATAACCGAGAACGGCGTCCCTTCCCGCGCTCCCTCATGCGCGAAGCCGAGAATGCACGTGTAAAAAGCGATGCTTTTCTCGCGATCGTTCACGTTGAGAATGAGATGATCCAGACGGGTTGCCATTTGGGAACTCCTCGGGCACGGGCGCCGGCCGGCCTCGACCCATGCCGCGCGTCCACGACATTGACTATTCGATAGCGGTTCCGGGTGTGGCGGTCTTGCGCTAAAGTGTCAACCAATGCCGACAAAGCGTCAGCACTTCTTTGACCCGCGCCACTACCAGATTCGCGCCGGATTCCCCGCCGAGTACGCGCACGGCGCCATCGTCGAGCCCCATCGACATCCGTGGCACCAGCTCACCTTCGCCTCGCAGGGCGTCGTCACCGTCACCACGCGCGAGGGCTCATGGGTCGTCCCCACGCATCGCGGGTTATGGGTCCCGGCACGCACCCGCCACTGGCTGGAGATGTCTGGAACGGTTTCACTGCGCGCGCTCTATGTCGCGCCGACCCTGAGCACCACCCTGCCCGACAAATGCTGCGTGGTCGAAATCTCTCCGCTGATGCGCGAATTGATTCTTCGGGTATCCGAACTCAAGGGACTCAACTCCCATATCCCGCTCCATTCCCATCTGGTCCCGGTGATGCTCGATCATCTTCACTTGATGCAATCGGACCCTATTCATTTGCCACTGCCCCGCGACGGGCGCGCAAAGCGAATCGTATCCCTTCTCGGGCAAGAACCCGCCAACCGAAAACCGCTCGGCGAACTCGCCAAGACCGCCGGTGCCAGCAAGCGCACCCTCGAGAGACTGTTCAAGTCAGAGACCGGACTTGGCTTCGGCAAATGGCGCCAACAGTTCCGTTTAGGTCATGCGCTGCGGCTGCTCGCGGCGGGTCAAGCGGTGACCAGCGTGGCACTCGATGTCGGCTACGAGAGCCCCAGCGCGTTTATCTCGGCATTTCGCATGACCTTCGGGCAGACGCCCGGGGAGTATTTCCGCTCTGCGTATTAGCTCCCGATTGCGGCGCGCGATGACCCGCGCTGTCTGGCACCCCCACACAATCAGAGAAGGGTGTGGTTTCCCTTCCCGTCTCGGGAAGCAGAAAGAATTTTCTCGTCATCGCCTGTCCTTCGAGAGGGACTTCCCTCATGAATGCCGAGTTGACCGTGTACCGCAAATCAGTGCCGCGAGACTTGGATTTCCTTCGCAGCCTGCGTTTTCTTCGGTGCCGAACAGACGACGTGCAAACCTACCAGAGAGGAACTTTTCCGACCACCACATTTACTCGAATAGCTTGAGCGACGGCGCAACGCTCGCTGCTGCTGAACCCTAGGCCGCTTCGGGCGGAGCGAAAACGGTAAGCCCGAAGAGCGGTTCGCTATCCGTGCGAAGAGTGTGCATCGCGCCGGCCGGAATAGTCAGGATGTCGCCCGCTTTGATCTGCTGTTCATTGCCCGCGACACGTGCAGTCGCCGACCCCTCAAGCACATAGATGATCTGGTCACCACGATGGCTGTTCTCGCGATCGCTGTGGAAGTTCGCCGGGATCGTGAAGGTCATCGTCTCGCTCTGCGCAGTCCGCCGCAGGCGCTTGCCGCGCGCCTTCGTGCCGTCACCACGAAACGCCATCAGGTTGGAGATGTTAAGCGGATTCTCGAGTGCGCCGCCGGTCGACGTGGTCAGTTCATTCATTTGTTGCTCGAAGACCGCCTCGGAAATGATCCCCTTGCGATAAGCCCTCAGCAATTGGGTGAAGACAAAATCCTTGCTCGCCATAGCCTTGGCTCCTCTGCGAAGCTTACAGGAAAAGATCTGACTAAGCGGACCGTAGCACATGCCGGACGCGGCGGTAAAAGCGGACGAGGCGAGGTTGCGCCGCAGCAGAGCCTATTTGCGAGTGGATCAAGGGCAGAAGATTCGCGATCCGGGTACAGAAGGTCGCTATCTTTCGGTTCGGTTCTTGAGCCCCTCCTGGTAAACCTCCCGCCGACTGCGACCGGTCAGCCTCGCGACAATTGCGCTCGCCTGCTTCAGGCTGACTCCCTCTTCCAGCAGCATGTCCACAGTGACCGCTTGACCGTGGCCCGCGGCCGCGCCGTCGGCCGCGCCCGCGACGACGATCGTGATCTCACCGAGCGGATTGGTGTTCTCGAATCTAGCCGCCAGCTCACCGAGCGAACCGCGCAGCGTTTCTTCGTAGGTCTTGGTGGTCTCGCGCATCACCGCGGCTTCGCGCTCATTGCCGAAGATCGAAGCCATTGTCGCCAGGGTCCCACCAAGCCGGCGCGCGGCCTCGTAGAAGATCATGGTACGCGGTTCGCCGGAGAGCCCCTCAAGCTCCTTGCGCAACGCGCCCTCGCGCGTGGGGAGAAATCCCTCGAACACGAATCGATCGGTGGGCAGACCGGCGATCGACAAGGCAGCGATTGCCGCCGATGGGCCTGGAATCGCCTTCACGACTATCGCCGCATCGAGCGCCGCGCGAACCAGGCGATAGCCCGGATCTGAAATCGCCGGCGTGCCAGCATCGCTCACCAGCGCTATGCGCGCGCCTTGCCTGAGTCGCGCAACCAAGTCGGGCACGCGTCGTTGCTCGTTGTGCTCGTAATGCGAGAGCAGTTGCTTGCGGAGGCCGTGCGCGGCGAGAAACTGCCCCGTCCGGCGCGTATCCTCGCATGCGATCAAATCGACTCCTTCCAGCACCTGCAAGGCGCGGGCGCTGATATCGCCGGGGTTACCGATCGGCGTTGCGACCACGTACAGGACCCCGGGCGAATTTGCGCTGCTGCTCAAAACCGCACCGGAGTTGGGTCGTTTGTCCGGGGACAAATCGCGGCACTACAATGTGTCCGCCGGGCTGAGCAGGAGCAACCGCCAGTGGCCGACGCGGAAAGGGCTATTCTTCTAATCTCGTGCATCGATCGCCCGGGCATCATAGCCCGCGTCGCCGGCCAGCTGTTCCATCTCGGGTGCAATATTATCACCTCAGACCAGCACACCGATGACGCCGACGGGCACTTCTTCTGGCGCATCGACTTCGAAAGCAACCAGCGCCCGCTTTCCGAGGTGGCGCAGAATTTAACCGACGGCCTCGCCCGCCTGCTGCCGTGGGAGCAGTTGCGCTGGCATCTCTATGAAGCCTCCAGCCACGACCGGATCGTCATCATGGTCTCGCGCCTGGCGCATTGCATGATGGATTTGCTAAGCCGCTATCGCTTCGGCGAGCTCGAAGCCGAGGTCGTCGGCGTAATCAGCAATCATCCCGATTTGGAGCCGCTGGCGCGCCCCTTTGGAGTTCCCTTCGACGTGATTCCCGTCAGCAAGGACAAAAAACCGGAGGCCGAGGCGCGGCTGCTAGAGCGTCTGGTCGAGCTTAAGGCCGATACGGTGGTGCTCGCGCGCTACATGCAAGTTTTGTCCGGCGATTTCCTCAGGAAGTGGCAGAAACCGATCGTGAACATCCACCACGGCTTTTTGCCCGCGTTTGCAGGAGCGAGTCCGTACCGCCAGGCGCATGACCGAGGGGTTAAACTAATCGGCGCCACCGCACATTACGTGAGCGAGGAACTGGACGCCGGTCCGATCATCGCACAGGCCACCACGGCGATTACCCATCGCGACACCATCGCGGACCTCGCGCGCAAGGGCAAAGATCTGGAAGTAATCGCCCTGGCCAAGGCGGTGCGAGCACACCTGCACAAGCAGGTGCTGATACATCACAACCGCACCATCGTGTTCGAGTAGCTCCCGACCCCGGTCCGGGGAGCGGCCGGTGAGGGACCATCGGCGCACGGCACCCTTCCACCCAGCGCAACTGGGAGGCGGGAGCGTTCTGGCGCCCGGTTCCAGTGCTCGATCCGCAAGCGGTCAGGAGGTGAACCCCTTCTTCGCCTTCAGCTCCTTAAGCAGGGTATCGATCCTCTGTTCACGCTCGAGCACGTGGAAGCGCAGGTCAACCTCGTCATCGGTTCCGACCAGTTCGCCATTGGCCCTGCCCAGGGCCTCTTCGCGAGCGACCTTGGAGCGCATTCGATCGAAGGTGCGGCTTTCCCCATTGGGCGCTTGCGCATCGGCCGCGCGTCGGGTGGCACGTGATCGTCGATGCTGCACGATCAGCATGTCCACCCTTTCGCGGGCCTCGGCGAGCTTTACTTCGAGCCGTTTCAGCGCGGTTTTCAGAGCCTCGACCTGCGCCTCCTGGTCCGCGATCTGCTGATCCAGGCTCTCATTCAGTTGCTGAAATCGCAGCGCACGCTCCAGAGCTGCGCGCGCCAGTCCGTCATCCTTCTTATCGACCGCCAGTTCGGCCTTGCGCATCCACTCGGCGTGCTTCTCACCGGTCTCGTTTTTCTTCTTCTCCAGCAAGTGCAGGTCGGCCAGCGCGATCGCGACCTGGGTCTTGACCTGTATGAATTGGTTTTCCATGTCGAGAATCACCTGCTTGAGCATCTTCTCGGGATTCTCGGCCTGGTCGAGCAGGTCGTTCAGGTTGGCCCGAACGAGCGTCGCAACACGATCTAGCAGTGCCATAAAAACCTCCTCGCTCGCGTGAGTAAGGGTCCCGCAATTGCCGCGTCGCTGCTAAGCGATCTCATCGCGCACCCGGTGCCCTACTCTCGGTCGCCATTCTTGGAGCCCGCGGGGCGCTCCGCCTTGTCGCCGATCATGCGAACCTTTTTGAGCAGCTCGGACATCTGCATGCCCGACAGCGCTTCGAACAGCGCCGGGACCTGAGCAGCCATCTGGGCGATATCGCCGGTAATCTTGTGCAGGCCCGCGGAATCACCGTCGCCGGTAGAAACCACCGTGATGCGATCGACGTTGGCCAAGGGGCTCGCCAAAGCCTTCACCACCTCGGGCAGGCCGGTAATCAATTTGTCTGCTACCGCAGCCTGGTTGTATTCCTGGTACGCCTCGGCCTTGAGATTCATCGCACGGGCTTCGGCCTCGCCTTTCTTGAAGATAATTTCCGCTTCCGCCTCGCCTTGCGCGCGGATCGCGCTGGCGCGCCCTTGCGCCTCGGCCATCATGCGCGCCTTCTCGGCCTCGGCGATGGTCTGGATGCGCTGGCGTTCGACCTCGGCCTGCTTGAGCACTGTGGCGATCAGTTCCTTTTCACGGCGCACAATCTCGGCTTCCTGCACCTTCACCTGGCGCTCTTTCTCGACCTGCTGGACCTTGACGGATTCGGCCACTACCTGCTGCTGCATGACGTTGGCCTGAATCTCGTAGGCCTTGTCGGCCTGCGCCTGCTGGCGCTTCACCAGCTCCGCATATTCGGCCTTCTTCACCTCGAGGTCGCGCTGCGCCTCGGCTTGTCGGGCCAGCGATGCGGTTTCCGCCGCGACCCGCTCCTGGTCTGCCTGCGCCTTGGCGATGGCCGCTTCACGCAGCGCGATCGCCCGCTTGATCGCGGTGTCGCGGTCCGCCTCCGCCGCGGCCACGTCGGCATCGCGCCGGATGCGCGCGATATCTGGGCGGCCCATGTTGGTGATGTACTCGTTCTTGTCACGGACCTCCTTGATCGTGAAGGAAATCACTTCAAGACCCATCTTGTTCATGTCGTCGGCACAGGTTGAGCGCATCCGATCGGCCACCATCTCGGGTTGCTTCACGATCTCCTCGACCGTTAGCTGCCCGATGATTCCGCGCAGGTGCCCTTCCATTACCAGGCGAATCAGCGCCTCGCGGTCCGGAGCGAGCTTGGTGAGGAACTGTTCCGACGCGGTTAGAATCGACTCGGGGTCCGACTTGACCTTGATTTGCGCGACTGCCTCGACGGTCACCGCCACGCCTTGCTTGGTATAGAGGTCCTGCTGGGGGGCGACATCGAAAGACATCAGCTCCAGCGACAGCTCGCGGCAGTTCTCTACCATCGGGAAGATGACAGTGCCGTGTCCCTTGATGACCCGGGTGCCGCGAAATCCATACACCACCAGCGCCTCGTGCGGCCCGGCCTTCCGGTACAGCCTTGCAAACACCACCATCACCAGGAGCAGAGCGCCGACCGCGATCACGGCAACGATCACAGCGTCGGTTAACACGTTAGACATATTTCCTCCTCGCGGATCATCAACGCACTCGTAGCGAGCATTAGTCTCGAGCTCTGGCCTCACCTCCGGCCATTTCTTCCCAGCGGCGAACGTACGCGATTCCCTGTTCGTAGCGAGTCACGACAACTTCCGTGCCGCGCGCGAGGGCCTCGCCCTTCTCGCTGCGAGCGCCACAGGTATGGCGCGTGCCCGCCTGGGAAAAGATGATCTCGCCGGTGCCACCCGGGCCGACCGGGCTGACAATGCGTGCGAGCACCCCGACCCGATCGTAGTCCGCGGGATCCAGTTCCCGGTCATGCGCGAGCAGCAGCTTGACGACGAACCAGAAGATGATGGCTGCGCCCACGGTTCCGGCTCCGCCGGCGAACAACAGAATCAGCAGCGCGGCCAGCGGCGAATGCTCGGTCAGCAGGTAACCGGTGGCGCCAAACCAGGCCAGGAACACGGTTATCGTCCCCAGGTTGAAGACCGGTAAAGAACCGCGAGCGCTGCCGGCATCGGGCGCATGCGCATCGGGTAGCGCGGCATGCCCATGAAACCAACGCACGAAGTGAAGGTGCGGGAAGTGAAAGTGCGTCAGGTGCAGACCGCCGAATACAAACGCAATCACGCTCAGCGCGGTCCCGACGAAAAAACACACCAGGTAGAAAGTCGCCCAGGTCATGGACGGACCCCGACGGATTTTCGGTTTGCGGCTTTGCTGAGCGGGTGCGCACCGAGATCTGGTTTCAGCACTTCGCTCAGGCGTTCGACCAGTTGCGGCGCGTCCAGAACCGCGCCCAGCAGGATCAAACACTTGCGCGTGTCATCGTGCCGAGCCACCCGCAGCAGCGCGTCGCTCACCTCCGGGTCAGAAGCGAATTGCTCCGCCCCCTCGATGAGCCAGAGGTCGAGGCGATCGCGCATGGCGCGCAGGTCACTGGTCAGCTCGGTGTGGTAGCCCTCCGGGTCGTCGACCAGATACCCGGGATGAACCTTGAAAAAACGGGCCAGCAGCATGCGCGAGGCATTGGTCATATGCGGGCGAGTGCCGCTTTCGATTTGCGACAGATAGGATTGGCTGAGCCCCGCGCCCACTTCCTTCTTAAGCGCGCGGGCGAGATCCTGCTGGGTCATCTCGCGGCCCATGCCGCGCAGGGTCCCTTCGACCAGGCGCAGATAGCGCAACTTCTCGCTCAGCTTCATCCAGGCCTCGTTATCACAGATTGCAATAATACTATTGCAATCTGTAAAGGTCAAGCGGAGCCGGAGGCCTCTCCCCTGACGGTCGGTCGCGCCCGGCCGCCACTGCACGACGGTCACCCGGGTTCTGTGGCATATTCGACCATGTGCGGACCTTGCCCGAACTGTTCAGGAACAATCGGAGATGGGCGAACCGGATGGAGCACGATCACCCCGGTTTCTTCAGCCAGCTTGCAGCGCAGCAGGCGCCCGAGTTCCTCTGGATCGGATGCTCGGACAGCCGTGTCCCCGCCAATCAGATCGTCGACCTCATGCCCGGCGAGATATTCGTCCACCGCAATATCGCCAATGTCGTCGACCACGCCGACGGAAATTGCCTGGCAGTTATCCAGTACGCGGTCGGCGAGCTGCGCGTAAAGCACATCATGGTGGTCGGCCATTATCGCTGTGGTGGGGTCCGCGCCGCTCTTGAAACCGAGCGGGGAGGTCTGGTCGACGACTGGCTGGCTCCGATTCGTGCCCTCCACCGGCGTCATCGCGCATTCTTCGACCTCTGCTCCGGCGAGACCGCGCGCTGGGACAAGCTCTGCGAGCTCAACGTGCTGGAGCAGGCCCGCAGCGTGTCGCAAACCACCATGGTGCGTGAGGCGTGGGCGCGCGGCCAGGATTTAGCGGTCCATGGCTGGATCTATTCAGTTGCGGACGGGTATCTTCGCGACCTCGACGTCACGGTCGCCAACGCGGAGGAGGCGAAGACGGCCTTCGCAGGAAGATTCGCGCAACTACTGTAACTCCTTCCGCAGCCTCGACATTTAGTCCTTCTTTCTTGCGCAGGAGGCGGCGCAACGTGCGCGTGGGGGAACTTCCCCGGCCCGTGCGTCCCGGAGGCGGAATTGAAAGGGCGCGCGCTTCGCTGGTTCGAGGAAAGCCGCTTAGACCGGCCCGACGAAGAAATTCAGCGAGCGGTTGGCGAACGTGATGATCGGCGTCCAGTAGATACCTAGTGCGATCGTCGCGCCCGCCAGTACCCCCATCAGGCCGTAGTTCCAGGTGTCGCCGGCAATCTTGCCCTCGTCGCCGTTGGGCAAATCCAGGAACATCGTCTTGATCGGACGCATGTAGTAGTAGAGCGAAACCACCGAATTCATCACGCCCACGATCGCGAGCACATAGAACCCCCCGTGGATAACCGCGGCGAACAAATAGAACTTGCCGATGAACCCGATCGTGAGCGGGATACCCGTCAGCGACAGCAGGAAGATGCTCAGCGCAATCGCCGGGACCACTCCGCCCCGCCATGCGAGCCCGCGGTAGGCATCGATATCTTCGCGACCGGTACTGTTGGCGACGATCATCACCACCAGGAACGCGCCCGCATCCATTAGGTAGTAGGCGAACAGGTAGAACATCATCGCACGGATTCCGTCGTTCGACAGCACCACGAACCCCATCAACGCGTAGCCCGCCTGCGCGATACTCGAATACGCCAACAGCCGCTTCATGTTGGTCTGCTGCAGCGCGGCGAGATTGCCCAGCGTCATCGTTATGACGCAGATGACCAGCAGCAGTTGCGGCCAATCGACACCCTTTGGCACCTGCCAGCTTCCGCTTGCGGTGAGCGAGGAGATGGCGGGAAAGAAAAACCGGGTCAGCAGCGCGAACCCCGCGGCCTTGGATCCGATCGCCAGAAAGGTGGTGATCGGAATCGGCGCGCCCGTGTACACATCGGGCGCCCACATGTGAAACGGCACCGACGCGACCTTGTAGCCCATCCCGGCCAGGATCAGGACCAGCGAAATGAACACCGTCAGCACCGGGAGCGCGCCGTGAGTGGTCAGGGCCTTGTTGATAACGGCGAAATCGAGCGAGCCACTGATACCGAAGATCCAGCTCATCCCGTAAATCATCGTGCCCGATGCGACCCCGCCGTAGATGAGATACTTGAGCGCGGCCTCCAGCGAGCGCCGGTTGTGGCGCAGAAACCCGGTCAGGATGTACGAAGTCAAGCTCACGAACTCGAGTGAAAGATACGCCATCAAAAGATTCGCCGACTCGGCCATCAAAAACATCGCCACCGTGCTCGCGAGCAGGATGGCGTAGTATTCGCCCTGATCGCACCCCCGCACTTCCTCGGAGCCCATCGACATCCAGACCGCAACCAGCGCGGCCAGCGCAATCAGCGCGCGAAAAAACATCGCGAAGCCGTCGAACACCAGCATCCTGTGAAACAGCCAGGCACTCGCGGTAACCGGGGTCAGCGCAATCAGCAGCAGTGCGCCGGCGGTGATGATCAGGGCCAGGTCGCCCAGGTGGGTCTTGTTTGTGACCAGCAGATCGACGATGACCAGGAGCAGAAGGCCCCCGGTCAGCAGCAGCTCGGGCAGAAAATGAGCTAGGCTCGCGAAGTTTCCCAGGTCCATCGGCTTTTAATCTCAGTGCAGCAGCGCGACCGCGGGCCCCGGCGTCGAGAGCACCACCTGATTGAGGTGCACAAGCGAAGTGTTGAGCAGCCCCAGAATCGCCTGCGGGTAAACGCCCAGGATCAGCACGATCGCCGCGAGCGGCACCAGGGTGAACGACTCGCGGAAGCTCAAGTCCAGGTAGCCTGCGTACTTCTCGTTGAACGGACCCAGATAAATCCGCTGATAGGTCCATAGGAGATATCCCGCGGTCAAGATCGCGGTCGCCGCGCCGAACACGGTCATCAACGGATAGGTCTGCCATGCGCCGATCAGCACCAGGACTTCCGAAATGAATGCCGACATGCCCGGCAGCGCCATGCCGGCAAAGAACGCGAACCCGGTCATGCCGGCGTACAGCGGCATCTGCTGAGCGAGCCCGCCGAACCCCGCGATCTCGCGATGATGCGCGCGGTCGTAGATCACGCCGACCAGGATGAAGAGCATGGCGGTGACGGTGCCGTGATTGAACATCTGCAACACGGCGCCGTTGATTCCCGCGGCCGTGAACGACGCAACCCCCAGCATCACGTAGCCCATGTGGCTGATCGAAGAATAAGCGATCAGTTTCTTGAAATCAGTCTGCGCCATCGCGCACAAAGCGCCGTACACGATGTTGATGGTCCCGATCACCCCCAAGAACAGCCACGCTAACTGATGGGTGGCTTCGGGAAGCATCGCGAAATTGACGCGCAGGATTCCATAGGTGCCCATCTTGAGCAGCACGCCCGCCAGGATGACGGAAATCGCGGTTGGCGCTTCCACGTGCGCATCCGGCAGCCAGGTGTGAAACGGAAACGCGGGAATCTTGATCGCAAAGCCGATGAACAGCGCGATCCATACGATGCGCTGGAAGGTCGTTGAATAGTGTGATGCATTCGACGCGAGCACCGTCATGTCGAAGGTGCTCTGTGCGCCGTAGTAGTAGAGGCCGAGCATGGCCAGCAGGATCAGCACCGAGCCAAACAGCGTGTAGAGAAAGAACTTGATCGCCGCGTACTCGCGCCGCGGGCCGCCCCATATGCCGATCAGGAAGTACATCGGCAGCAGCATCACTTCCCAGAAAATGTAGAACAGGAAGAAATCCAACGAGACAAACACGCCCATCATTCCGGCGTCGAGCATCAGCAGCAGCGCATAGTAAGCCTTCTCGGCGCGAGTGATGCTGAAGCTGGCGAACACCGAGATGAAGCAAATGAGCGCGGTCAGCAGCACCATCGAGATCGAGATGCCGTCGACGCCCATGAAGTAGGTGATGTGATAGGCCGGAATCCACTGGTACTTTTCCGCAAACTGGATGGCGGTGGTCGTGGTGTCGAAGCTCGTGTAGAGGCCGATCGCGATCGCGAGCTGAACGGCGGTGGCCGCGGCGGCGATCCATTTGCAGGCGTTCTGCATGGCCGCGGGCATCGCGAGACACACGACCATGCCGGCGACCGGAACGAAGGTAATAAGCGTCAGCGCGTGATCCATTTCCGATAGGTTCCCGTTCCCGTTGGCACGCGCTCAGACGTGCAGCACTGCGCGCACCAGTAGAATCACCATCACGGCAGCCAAAATGCCGTACAAATATCCGTTTATCGAACCGGTCTGGAGCCGGCGCAGGCGCCCGCCCAAATCCAGCGTCACCAGCGACGCGGCGTTGACCAGTCCATCCACGACGTAATTGTCAAAGAGGCCCGACAGCCACGATCCGAACACCGTGATCGATGCGGCCAGGTTCACCACCCCGTCAATGATGTGCAAATCGAACCATGCGAATCCCCGCGTAGCCCACAGGTACGGCTGCACAAACACGAAATCGTACAGCTCGTCGACGTAGTACTTGTTCAGCACCCAATCGTAGGCGACGCCGCCGAAAGCCTGACTGAAGCGGCTCGGATCGATGGCTCCCTGTCGATACATAAAGTCGGCAGCCAACCATCCCAGCACGACCATCGTGAACGTAACGAACCCCAGGCCGGCTTCAATCGAGTGATTGTGGATTTGCGCCGCGTAAATCGCGCGCGTCGCGGTGCTGCTGAAGACTGGCTCCAGAAACACCTCGAACGGCTTGAACGTTGCGATGAAGTCCGGAATCTTTACCAGCCCGCCGACCAAGGAGAGAACCCCGAGCACGATCAGCACCAGCGCCATCGAGGGCGGGGATTCGTGCAGATGATGTTCCTGCTCGTGGGTACCGTGGAACTCGCCAAAAAACGTCATGTACACCTGGCGGAACATATAAAAGACGGTGAGCGCCGCGCCGAGCAGGAGAAAGCCCCAGACCACTGTGTGGCCGTGAGCGAAGGCCTCCCAGATGATCTCATCCTTGGACATGAAACCCGCAAACGGCGGCACCCCGGAAAGCGCCAGGGTCGCGACCAGGAAGGTGACAAATGTGACTGGCATCTTGTGGCGCAGGCCACCCATCTTGCGCATGTCCTGCTCGCCACCCATCGCGTGGATGACCGAACCGGAGCCGAGAAATAGACAGGCCTTGAAGAACGCGTGGGTCATCAGATGGAATACACCGGCCGAGTAAGCGCCCACCCCCAACGCCGCGAACATGTAGCCAAGCTGACTGACGGTCGAGTATGCGAGCACCTTCTTGATGTCATTTTGCGCGACGCCGATAGTGGCCGCGGCGAGCGCCGTCAGCCCTCCCACCACCGCCACCACCGTCATGGTCGCCGGCGCCATGGAAAACAGGAAGTTGAGTCGCGCGACCATGTAGATGCCTGCGGTAACCATGGTCGCCGCATGAATCAGCGCGCTGACCGGGGTCGGACCCGCCATCGCATCGGGAAGCCAGACGTAGAGCGGAATTTGTGCGGACTTGCCAGTGGCCCCTGCGAACATCAGCAGGGTTACAAAGGTGACCAGGGTCATCCCGAGGTAGCCCGGCATGCCGGCCAGCAGCGGGGCGTACTGTGCGACTTCGCGCGTGACCAGGGTCGGATGTCCCACTTTCCCGAGTGCCGCGAACAGGCTGTAGAGCGCGATGACGAACGCCCAGTCGCCGACGCGGTTGACGATGAAGGCCTTGTTGCCGGCGGTGGTATTGGCGAGCACCTTGTACCAGAAGCCGATCAGCGCGAAGGAGCACAACCCGACCCCCTCCCATCCGACGAACATCAGCCACAGGTTGTCGCCAAGAACCAGCACCAGCATCGCGAAGGTAAACAGGTTAAGCCACCCGAAGAACCGCCAGTACGACTCCTCGTCGTGCATGTAGCCGATCGAGTAAATATGAATTAGTCCGCCGACTCCGGTGACAATCAGGGTCATGATCATCGAGAGCGGGTCTAACCAGAAGGCGATCTCAAGGTTCAATCCGCCGATGTCGATCCATTTCCACAGCTCGTCGAGCATGAAGCGGTTTTCCGGTGGGACCGCGATCATCGCTGCAAACGCTTTCACCGCGAGCGCAAACGCCACCACCACTACGCCACACCCGACCAGGCTGATGGCCCGTTTGCCGAACGTCTTCTGCAGCCAGGGTCCGGCCAGGAAGTTGAGCGCCGCGCCGAGCAACGGCAGCAGCACGATATAGCGCGCGATCGTTGTGCTTACCGGATGGTCCATCACCAGTTGCTCACGTCAAACGGCCATGCCGGAAGCCGGAGGTCGGAAGCTCAGCACCGCGGCACCGCAGTCCCCGCCACGACGAATCCCGCTGATATAAGCAGAAAACTGAACTCCCGAAAAGGCGAATCGGCGCGTCGCGCAGAGCCGAAATTGTCGTTGCAACCGAGCGTTATCCACTGAGCGTTTCGGTCGCATCGACATCGATAGTTTTGAAATTCTGGTAGATGGCGAGCACCACGGCCAGGCCGATGACCGCCTCTGCCGCAGCCAACATGATCACGAAGATGGCGAATATCTGACCGTCATATTTGCCGCCACCATAGAAGGCGAAGGCCAGATAGTTGATGTTGGCCGAATTCAGAATGAGCTCGATGCCCATGAGGATTCCGATCGCGTTGCGGCGCGTGAGCACGCACACCATCCCCAGCGAGAAAATGACAAGGCTTAGCAACAGAAAGTGACCGAGCCCGATCGCGCCTGGCATTGCGACTCTCCCGTACAGCCCCTCTATCCGCGCGCCTCGTGGCGCGAGATGACGATCGCCCCAATCAGGGCCGCCAGCAGCACCAGCGACGCGACCTCGAACGGCAACACGTAGTCGCCCAGGAATGCGTTGCCGATTCCGTAGGTGGTGGGCGCAGGGGTGGGCCTGGCCGCCAGGTGCCAAGGTGTCCGTTCGATCGCGTAGGCCATGACCGCGCCCGCAACCGCGACGATCGCCAGAGCCGGGACCAGTCCGACCGCGCGATTTGAGACGGTAACGTCGGCGATGCCCTGGGTCAGCATCACGGCGAAAATCGTCAGTACCAGGATTCCTCCGACGTAAACCAGCAACTGCACCATCGCGACGAAGTCAGCAGCCAGCAGTACGTACAGACCAACTACCCCCATGAAAGCGCCGAGCAGCGCGAAGGTCGAGTAAACAATATTGCGCGAGAACGTGACCATGCAGGATGAGCCTACGGTCAGCGCTGCAAGCGCGTAAAAGACTATGGTCGCGACCACTCTAGCAAAGCTCCTCCCGGCTTCTGCGGAAACGCCTAGGCCTCGCCTTCTTCTTCCACCGGCTTTTCCCCGCCAGGCTGAGCGAACTCGTTGATATAGCGCATGCCGCGATTCAGGATCGGTGCGATTCGCGGATCGGTCTCCGGGCCCTTCTTGGGCTTGTAGGCCAGCACCGGTTCCTTGACGAATCTCCGAATCAGACTCTCCAGCGAATAGTCGGCGCCTTCGAATTCGGTCGTATGGTGGATCGATCCGGTCGGACACGGCTCACTACATAATCCGCAGTACATGCACTTGGCGATGTCAATGTCGAACTGCGAAATTTCCATCGCGCGCGTTTTGGGGTCCTTCTCGCACGCGATGACGATGCAATCGATCGGGCAGGCACGTTCGCACGCCAGGCATCCGGTGCAGATTTCGAGATCGACTTCCAGGATGCCCCGGTAGCGGAACGGCAGCGTGTCCTGCACCCGCACCGGCGTGCGGTCCGGATATTGCACCGTGTATGGGCGTCTCACGAAATGCGACGCGGTCACTGCCATCCCCTCGAAAATCGAGGTGACCGCGTCTTTTATGTTTTGCAGATAGGAGCCAAACGCACCCATGGTTAAATTCCTAAATCGTCGGATGAAAGTAGAGTTCCATCCGTGAGCGGCGCACATAGTGGGTGACCCGGCGCAGGAACATGGCCAGCACGATCAGGCCAACTGCGAACATCAGGTAGCCCATGACGGCGTTGCCGTCGGGCCAAATCGCCACCCACACCGCGGTGCCGATCAGATTCGTGAAGGCCATGGGCACGAGATATTTCCAGCACACGGTCATGAGCTGATCGATTCGCACCCGCGGCAAAGTCCCCCGAATCCACATCGAAACGAACACCACCGCCAGCACTTTAACGTTGAAAATGAGCAGCTCGAGCAGGTTCATCGCCAGCTGGCTGTCGCTCACGTGCGGGAACTGCCATCCCCCCAAGAACAGTGTCGTCATCAGAGCGCCGATAAGAAACAGGTTGCCCCACTCGGCCATGAAGAAGAACGTGTAGCGCATCCCGCTGTATTCGGTGGCAAATCCCGCGACCAGCTCGCTTTCCGCTTCCGGCAGGTCGAACGGCGTACGGTTCCCTTCCGCGAGCGCGGATATGAAAAGGATATTGGCGGCGATGAAGGTGAACGGGTTGGCGAACAGGAACCAATGCTGCGGCGCCCAGCCCTGCGCGCGAATGATTCCCTGCATCGAAAGCGTCCCGGTCATCAACACCACCGGAAAAATCGACAACCCGGCGGGAATCTCATAGCTCACGATCTGAGCCGCGGAACGAATCCCGCCGATCAGCGACCACTTGTTGTTCGATGCCCACCCGGCCATCAGCACGCCAACCACGGTCAGCGCGGTGATTGAGGTGAAGAACAGCACGCCCACGTTCAGATCGGCCAGGATCAGGCTGCTGGAAAACGGCATCACCGACCAGGGCAGAATGAAGGCGAGCATCACCAAATAGGGAGCGAGTTTGAATAGGGGCGCGTCAGCTTCTGCAGGGATCAGGTCCTCTTTGCAGATGTTCTTGAGGCCGTCGGCAAGCCACTGCAGAAAACCTTGCGGTCCTACGCGATTGGGTCCCACCCGTGACTGAATTCGCGCCCACACCCTCCGCTCCAGCCAGGTCACGATACCGGCGAAGGGCATCGCGACCAGCAGGAACACGACCGCGCCCGCCACAAATTCCACCACCCCCGCGACCACGGCGTAGTTGGGATGAGCCCCAAACGCGCCCGATGCGATCAGACTGGCTATCAGCGTCTCCATTGCGGGCCTAGCGATCGATCTCCGGCGCGATGACGTCGAGGCTCGCGATGAGGGTTACCAGGTCGGCAATCATCAGGCCGCGGCTCAATTTCTGGATAATTCCCATTGCGGCGAACGACCCGGTGCGAACATGGACCCGCCATGGATAGCCGGTGCCGTCGCTCACCACGTACCATCCCATGTCGCCGCGCCCGGACTCGATCCGAACCTGGCACTCGCCCTTGGGTGGCTTAAAATTGCGGGGCACCTTGGCCAGCACCGGACCGGCGGGAATCTGGTTAAGGGCCTGGCGCAGAATCTTGGACGATTCGTGCATCTCGCGGATGCGCACCATGTAGCGATCCATCGAATCGCCTACCGTACCCCACTCTCCCGATCCGACTGGCACGTCGAAATCGAACTCGGGGTAAACCGAGTAAGAGAGGTCCTTGCGGAGATCCCACTTGATCCCGCAGGCGCGAAGGTTCGGTCCGACCAGGTTGTAGTCAATCGCCTCTTGCGGGGTTACCACGCCCACGTTGGCAAGCCGCTCGATATAGATCTTGTTGAACGAAATCAGCGAGTTGTACTCCTCGAGGATGGGATCGAAATGCTCCAGGTACGCGAGCGCCTTCTCGCGCCATCCGGGTGGCAGGTCCCAGGCCACGCCGCCGATGCGCATGTAGTTGAAGGTCAGGCGCGCACCGCATAGCTCCTCGATCAGATCGTTGATCATCTCTCGCTCGCGGATGGCATGGGTGAAGGGGGTCATCGCGCCGATGTCCATGCCCATCGTCCCGACCGAGATGAGGTGAGAGGCGATCCGATTGAACTCGGCGGCGATCACCCGGCAGTATTCGCCCCGTTTCGGAACCTCGATCCCGGCCAGTCGCTCGCTGGCCATGCCCCAGCCCTGGTTGGTGAACATCGCGCACACGTAGTCGACCCGATCGGTGTAGGGCATGAAGCCGTGGTAACCGACCTTCTCGGCGATCTTTTCGATCGAGCGATGCAGATAACCAACGTCGGGGACCGCTTCGCGCATCACTTCCCCATCCGCTCGCACCACGAAGCGCAGCACCCCGTGTGTAGAGGGATGCTGGGGGCCCATGTTGAGCGTCATTTCTTCAGTATGAAAGGTGCTCATTTCCGTTTCGGATCGAGCCGAATGATGGGGCTCTCGCGGACTGTTGAGATGCCATGATATTCGAGCGGCTCGACAAAGTCCTTGCGTAATGGATGGCCTGGCCAGTCTTCCGGCATCAGGATCCGGCGCAAGTCGCTATGACCCTCAAAGCTTACCCCGAGCAGATCGAAAATCTCCCGTTCCATCCAGTTCGCCGATTTCCACACTCCCTCCAGCGTATGTACCACCGGATCTTCCCGCGGCAGCTGGACCTTGAGCACCGCTCCGTGGCGGAGCTGGTAGGAGAAAAAGTGATAGACGACCTCGATGCGATCCTTGTAATCGACGCCACTCTCGTTGGACAGACAATCCATCGCCGTCTCGGGGTCGTCGCGCAGGGCGATCGCGACTTCGACGATCGCTGCAGGATCGATCACGCAGAATGGGTCGGGCTTGCTTTCGGAAATTTCTAGAACGCGATCGCCGAACCGTTCTTTGACCCGCTGATATATCGCAAGCGGTTCCATCCTCAGGCCGCGGTCACCCGCGCCCCGTTGCCGCGGGTGAGCCAGCGCTCGGTCATCATCTTTTCCTGGAGCTTCAGCAGGCCTTCGGTGAGTGCCTCGGGACGCGGAGGGCATCCGGGCACGTAGACATCGACCGGCAGGATTTTGTCCACCCCGTCGCACACCGAGTAGGCAAGCTGGAAGAGCCCGCCGCAGCTCGCGCACGAACCCATCGAAATCACGTATCGAGGCTCGGGCATCTGGTCGTAGAGCAGGCGGGTTCGAAGCGCCATCTTCAGGGTCAGGGTTCCAGCCACGATCATCAGGTCAGACTGGCGCGCCGAGGCGCGCGGACTTGCGCCGAAACGATCGATATCCGCGCGTGGACCCCCCGTATGCATCAATTCAATCGCGCAACACGCCAGGCCGAACAGCATGTACCAGATGCTCGATTTGCGCATCCAGTTGAGGAGCTCATCGGTCTTGGTCGTGAGCACGTAATCGGGCAGCGTATTCAGAAGCGACATAACTCTCTCACCACTTACTCCGGCACTTTTTTGACCCACTCCAGGTCATGCTTGACCCAAACGTAAATCAGCCCCACGAACAGGATCAGCAAGAAGATGAGAATTTCCGAGAGTGCGTAGAACCGCTGACCGCCACGAACCCAATCGAGATAGACTGTCGCGATCGGGTAAACAAAGGCGACTTCCACTTCGAACACCACAAAGATTAACGCTATCAGGTAGAAGCGCACGTTGAAGTTGATCCATGCCCGGCCGGTCGGCGGTTCGCCGCACTCATAGGGCATCACCTTGCGCTCGTAAGGGTTGTTTGGAGCCAGCAGCCTCTGCAGCCCGAACATCGCCGCTATTAGCCCGATGCCGAAGATGGTCAGAGCCAGCGGCACTCCGAAGTGCAAATACATGAGCTGATTACCGCAACCTC
Organism: Candidatus Binataceae bacterium; assembly: GCA_036495685.1. NCBI lineage: Bacteria > Candidatus Binatota > Binatia (SeqCode) > Binatales (SeqCode) > Binataceae (SeqCode) > Binataceae bacterium (SeqCode). Next base: position 125,185 of record DASXMJ010000023.1, read on the forward strand.
AATTAGTTGTACCAGATCGTGGTGTCAAGAAGAGCGACTTTTCGTGGAACCTTTGACGCTTAAGCGAAACTTCTTCTAGCGATCAATATATCTCAGCTGAAGCTGCTGAGATACCGGCACCAATTTCCTTGATTTGGAGAGCTTCTCGAGAATTGCAAAGCGGTCTCATCACCCACGCGCGATGGACGTTGGCGATTGGATCACGAACTGAGGTGACTTCAGCCGCCCTCCTGCGGCATTTTCGCGCGCGGCGTCCCAAAACTTCGTCTCGTCGACGCGATCCTTACTCAGCCCTCAGGTAGGTGCTTTCCGAAGCGGCGCGCGGTCACAGCGGGCGAAACGGGCTATCAGGACATTTCCTTAATCAGCTTGCCGCTGCGCGCTTTCTCGACCGTGGACTCAAACCGAGGTCCCAGGTCTACGCCCATTTCCTTGGCGCGCTTCTTAGCCCACAGGCCAACGTTGCGGGAGTCACGGTAGAAGGATTCGTCGCGTGGCTTGGAGGTATCAAAACTCTGAAGCCGCGAGGCTTCGCTCTCGACCACGGCGAAGCAAGACATCACCCGCCGCAGCCGCGTCGAGTGACAGGCGCGGCAGGAACGGCGCTCGCGCTTCCTGCGCCCCAGCACGACATGCGAGCTGACCTGGCCGCACCGCGCGCATTCATACTCAAAAATCGGCATCTGGCGCGAAGGATATCGTGCCCCCATTAGGCTGGCAATCAAGGACGGAGAAACCCACAACTGCCCGATCCGTAAGCCAGACCTAGCGGGATGGGTAAATCAGGTTTGCAATTGGACTTCCGGCCAGAAACAGTACCCCTATCGCTCCTACCACCAGCCCGGTTCCCAGCCACCACGGCGAGCGATATTCGGCCCCCAGGACGATCATCAGCAGCGCCCAGACCGGCAGAACCGCCGAGATGCCAAATCGGATCAGCGCGCTGACCGCACGCTCTGCTCTTTCAACTTGATCGGCCATTGGTTCCTATCTAGCGATTCCACGGTCGCTCTTCAAACCCGACGCCGGCTCAATCAGATAGAGCGCCGGAGGACCTTCCCCGCCTGAAATATTTGACCTCTCTACCAGTCGTAGGCGCCCTCGATAGGAGTCCGGCAGCATAGCCAGGTCCCTGTCTCGAGCGATCAGGTACCCTCCGGAAGGAGTGGCAGGTTCCTTCCTGATAGCCGGGGGAAGGCCTCTCCCCAAGACCAGCGGCGGTACCAGTGCCCCATAGTAGAAGGCCAGGTCGAAATCGGCATCATGGACCACAAACAGCGGATGACCATCGATCCGTTCGCGAACCTGCGCAACGAAGCTCTTGTAACTGCGCGACCTCGCAAGCTCGGGTCGGACGAAAGTGTCGATCAGAACGACGCCCGCAAAGCTGATCACGCCGATCATTGCGCCGACCAGAAATGTCGAGCGTCGAACTAAAAATACGAACGCAGCTACCGCAGCCACCGCAGAAATGCCTAGAAGGATCATGAACGGCGGGCTCCGGGTCGCGATGCCGCGTTCCAGAATCGTCATCAGCGCCGCATCGCTCGATTGTAGCGTCAGCGGCGGATTCCTCGTGGCAGTCGCGAGAGCCAGCGGGACCGCCAGCAGCGCTGCGAACCCTATCAGCGCGCTTACCCCGTCGCGAATCTTTGCGCCTCCCGGGTAGCCGCCCGTCGGCTGCTTCATGCCGAAAGCAGCTGCGGACAAAATCGCAACTCCCGGCAGAGCGGGTAGAATGTAGTCGTCGCGCTTGGCGCTGGCGACCGAGAACACAATCACGACAGCAGCGACCAGGCTCGCCTGGAAGACCAGGGGCCTGCGCTGCGGGTTCGATACTTCTCCGGTTGCAAAGCCTGCCAGGGTTGCGGGCATCAACAAAATCAACGGGTTAGCCTGGCCGATGAGACGCGCCGTGATGTACCAGAACGGCCGCGAGGCTTCACCGGTACCGCCCAGACTGGCAGGAGCGAAATGCCCGAAGTTCTCATGTAGAAAAATGCGCACTTCGTGGGATCCTCCGATGATCAGATATGGCGCGTACCAAAGAAAGCCGATCGTCGCCGCGATGACGAAAATCTGCCAGGGCCATGCGCTACGCAGTAGCGGCCGCACATGGTCACGCTCGAATGCAACAAACAGCAATCCTGCGCATGCCGCGAGGATCAGGACCACCGGCCCCTTGGTTACGACACCGAGTCCGAGTAGTGCTCCGGTTGCGTAAATACGCGCGCTTGATGCTCTGCCCCCGAACATCGGGTACGCGACGAGCCAGGCACTCATCAGGAGCGCCACCATTAACATGTCGGTCAGGGCCAGAGTCGCCCGCGAGGAAAATCCGTAGATGCCGAGAATGAACATTAACGCCAGCCACCCCTCAGCGACGCCAATCTCGGATGCCGTCCACCCCAGGACTTCCACCGCGATGACCGTCGCGGCAACCACCGAGACGATGCGCGCACGGGTCTCATCGACCGTGCCGCCGGTGGCCTTGCTGATCAGTGCGGAAAGCCAGTAATAGAGCGGCGGTTTGCGATCTACGAAGCCGTAGTAGTCGCGCGGGTTGAACCAATTGCCGTCGCGAACCACGCTTACGATCCATTCCGCGGATTGCGGTTCGGCGTCCTTCTGAAACGGCGCACTGATCCCCTGCGTCAGAACCAAAAAGGCCAAGATGGCAGCGGCGACCAGGTGGATTGTCGGCACACCGCGAGCGGCGACTAGCGGCCCGTCACCCTGGGTCATGATGTTCTTGCCAGCCTCAGCGGCTCGACCCAACAGTGCCGCAGCTCAGCCGAGTCGAAGGTCGCGACCTGCATGGCGGCGGCGTTATGCGCAAATCCGATCCGTCCCTTGCGGTCCACGATGACTATTCCACCTTCCGCTCTTGCCGGCTCGAGCAGGGTGGCGACCGCGCGGTGAGCAACGGACGATGGAGACTGCCCCGAAAGTGCAGCGACCGCCTCCCGGCAGAGTCCGGCCAGGATAATCGCCTCGCCGTGTCCGGTCGCTGAGGCCCCTCCTCGAGCCGACACAAAGGTTCCCGCGCCAACTATGGCGGAATCGCCGACGCGACCGGGAATTTTGCCCGGAATTCCGCCAGTTGAAGTCCCCGCAGCGATATTGCCATTTGAGTCGATCGCCACGGCGCCCACCGTGCTGGGCGCGGCTGCGCTCGAGCCTTGGTTGCGAAGTTGGAACTGCCGCGCACGCCAGCGCTCGCGTGCGCGAGCAGTGATCAGATCCTCGACACGACACAACTCGATCCCGGCGCGCCGGGCGAATCGATGCGCCCCGCTGCCGGCGAGCATCACATGAGGTGTCTCCTCCATTACCGCCCGCGCCAACATCAACGGGTTCTTGACCCGACTCACGGCGGCAACCGCGCCCGCCGATATCCGCGCCTTCCCGCGTTCCATGACCATGACGGACGCATCCATCTCTACGGTTCCGACGCTGGTGAGAACCGAGCCGGTTCCCGCGTTGAACCGCGGATCGTCCTCTAGCTCCACCACCGTCACCTGCACGGCATCGAGGGCACTCCCACCTTCTCGGAGCAGCTCGGCGCCGCGTCGAACCGCCGCGAGCAGCGCATGTCGGCGCTCCGCTCGTTCCGCGGCCGGTCCTTTCGCACCCGCACCTCCATGTGCAATCAGTGCAGGCGATATACGCCGAAGCGTCATTTCATAAGGCCGGGCGGCGCGCCCAAATGAACAGGCGCTTGAAATCAAAAGTAACCGCTCCCGAGGTGCCGTAGGCCCTCTCCAGGCGGTGCCGGTAGGAATCGAGAAACGCTGTGCGCCGATCCTCGGGAAGCGCGTCGATAAACGGTCGCAGCCCGGTAGCGCGATACCACTCGACCACCTCCGCGGGACTCTGCATTGGATGGTGGAAGGTGCGGTAGAAGCAATCGATTTCCGAAAACCCAATCTCACGCAGGATTTGCTGGTATTTCCCGGGCGGCGGCACTTCACGGAACGATTCGTCGATCCCGGAGAGCAGCGCGCACCACGGCTCCTCGCGCGCCAGATCACTCAGTGCCGCCTTCGCGGTTTCGCGATCGTTGGCCGGCATCTGGATGACCATGCGACCGCCGGGGACGAGGGCACGCAGCCAGTGTCCGAGCACCTCGCGATGCTTTGGTATCCACTGCAGAGCCGCGTTCGAGAAGATAATCGCGTACTCGCGCTCACTACCGAGTCTCGCGATATCGCCAACTCGGAATCCGACCCGGTCGCGAAGTTCGCGCGCCAGGGTCGCTCTGGTTTTTTGTGCAGCGTCGATCATTGCCGGCGACAGATCGACCCCGAGCGCCTCGCCCCGGGACGCGCGTCGAGCAAGTTCGATGGTGTGGTCGCCCGTCCCGCAGCCCAGATCGGCGATACGCTCGTCGCCAGAAATCGGCAGGCGAGCAAGGATCAGCTCGACCGGCTCCGCCCGATAGCGGCGAAAACGGTTATACAGCTCCGGTTCCCAGTCGCTCATGTCAGCAATTTGCGCCTCGAAGGCAGCATAGGTGCCGACCGCCTGCCTCTCAAGGCGCTTGCCCGCCCTAAGGCTATCGGACAAACCATAGCGGCATGAATTCGTCCCCTTCGGCGGGCGCCGGCGCCTCGCGCCATTCGCGACGTTTCGCGCTGATTGGCGGGGTCATGGTGGGGCTGGCCACCCTGCTCTGGCTGGCCGCGGCAACGCTGGTTGCTTATCGACTGAAATATCCAGGGTTCCTGGAGGATGGACTGACCGACGTGTATGGCCCTGCTGTCCCGGTGGACATCGCGTCCTTGCCCCTCGATCCCCGAAAAGCGTTCGGAGCGGATTTCGAATCGGTGAAAATCCACTTGAGCAGAGATCGCAGCGTCGACGGATGGATGATTCCGGGCAAACTCCCCGCGGCTATGCTGCTGGTCCCGCCTGCCGGAGGTACGCGACGCACGATGATTCCGTACGCGAAATTCCTGCACGCAACAGGCTACCCAATCCTGGCCATCGACAGCGGCGACAATCCTCAAACCGGCACCACCTGGGGATGGAACGAGCGTACGGCAGCACTTTCCGCCGCCAGCGAGCTGCGGCGGCGCGGCTTCAAAAGAATTGGCGCGTTGGGAGTTTCCGAAGGGGCGGCCGAGATAATTCTGGTGCAGGCTGCGGGCGCGTCGTTTGACGCGATCGTCGCCGATAGCCCTTATGGAAGCCTGGCCGGAATGTTCCAGCGGGTTCCCTCGATCGCCGGCTTAAATCCGGCGCTGCAACAGACCGCGCTCTGGGAAGCGGGGTTTTTTTTAGGTCACTCGATCTGGAAGGTCGATCCCGCCAAAGCCGCCCGCGACCTGGGTCCCGCCGGAATTCTGGTCATTCACAATCAGGGCGACAAGATCGTTCCAATCTCGGATGCGGAAGCTATCAGTACCGCGGCCGGCAATCGCGGCGAACTCTGGATCGTGCCGGGAGATGGACATGGCGACGCCATCTTCGAAGCACCCGCTGAATACGCCGCGCGCGTGGTCAAGTTCCTCGAGCAGAATTTACTGGTGCCCAGCTCAAGCGGTCCAAGGAATACCGCGTCCGCGAGCCCTTGAACCTCCGCGTCTAGTCGTCGTCACGCAAAGCAGTCATTCCAAATGTGGTTTTCCAGATGGGGTCAGGCTGGTTAGTTTCCGCACCCCGGTTGGGGACCTGCAGCGCCCCAAGAAAAAAGCGCAAGCAACAATCACTGCCTTGATCGTTTTACCGGCGAACTCCGGTCGCAACCGCGCTACATCCGCGGCGGGCTTAAGTCCACCAGCAATGTCGACTTGAGGCGATCGAACAACGCATCGATGTCCCACGGACCGTCGTTATAGATGACCCTATCGGCCACGATGTGCCGATAACGCATGATCCGGTAGCCGGATGCACCGAAACATTGCCCGGTAACGCTAGCGGCTTCATCGCTGGCGAGGAACACGCAGAGTGGCGCGACGTTGATGGGATCGCGTGGAGTTCCTTCCACGCTCTGGCTCTGCGCTATTCCGGTCGCACCCGGCATGCGGCCCGCCGGAATCGTATCGGTCATGCGGGTGGATGCACCAGGCATGATCGCATTTACGGTGATGCCGTACTTTTGCAGCGCGTTTGCCGAACTGTAGGTCAGCCCGAGAATCCCGGCCTTCGCTGCGGCATAGTTCGGCTGCCCGGGGCTGCCGAGCGCGGAATTCGATGAAAAATTTATCACGCGCCCGCTCTTATGCTCGCGCATGTGGGCCGTGGCCGGCCGCATGGTGCAGTAGTGGCCCTTGAGATGGACCCGAATTACGTCATCCCATTCCTGCTCGCTCATGTTGAAGATCATTCGATCGCGCAGAATGCCGGCGACGTTGACCAGGATATCGAGCTTGCAGAACTCCTTGACCGCCTGATTGATGAGGCCCTCACCACCCTCCACGGTGGAGATGTCCATGTGGTTGGAAGTCGCCTTGCCGCCGGCAGCTTTGATCTCCTTGACCACATCTTCGGCCGGAGTGCTGGTCTCACGCGCGCCCGCGACAGTAACGCCCAGGTCATTGACCACCACCGCGGCACCCTGCGCGGCAAATGTCTTCGCGATTCCGCGGCCGATCCCGCGGCCGCCCCCGGTGATTACCGCAACCTTGCCATCGAGCTTACCCATAGGTTCGCGTCTCCTTGATGTGATGGAATCCAAACTCTTAAGGGTTTCGGTTCCCACGAGCCGAACAGTCGGTTCTAAAGAAAACGCCGGCTCGTCTCCAGCGCTTATAGCGCAAAATTCCGTCCACGGGCAGGAATTCAGAAGCTAGCTACGTTCGCCACGACGAATTCCACGATCTGTCCCTGGGTATTAACCCGGGCGATCTTTCCGTTGGGTTCGGTAAACCACAGATTTCCATCGGGGCCGGCCGCGATGAAGGTCGGAACGGTGTCGGAGCCGGTATGGAACGCGGTGAATTCTCCGGAAGGTGAGACGCGCATGACCGTGCGGCTGCCAACGATGGTGACCCAAAGATTACCATCCGAGCCGGTCGCGATTCCGAGCGGCGATCCTTTCTCCGGCAGATGATATTCGGTTATGGAACCTTGCGGCGTAACCTTGCCGATTTGTTGCGCCGCAAGTTCGGTAAACCATACGTTGCCGTCGGGACCGAGCGTCATGCAGCCGGGCGTCGCATCTGGGGTCTGGATGGCGAATTCGGCGACCTTGCCGTTAGAAGTAATCCTGCCGAGCCGATTGCCTTTATCTTCCGCAAACCAGACATAACCGTCGCGCCCTGCCACGATCTCTGCGGGCCCGCCCCCGCTCGGCAGGCTGAATTCAGTGAGCGTTCCCGATGGGCTCAGGCGACCGATGCGATTTCCAGTCCGCTCGGTAAACCAGAGATTCCCGTCTTCGCCGGTTGTGATGCCATTAGGGCCGCTCCCGTCGCGCGGCAATTTTACGTAGGCGACCTTGTCGTCACCCTGCACGCGCCCGATACGGTTACCCACCGTATCAGTGAACCACATCGCTCCATCGGGCCCAGCCGTGAGGCGCTGCGCAAAGCCGCTTGGATCGATCTTGAACCGCATGACCGAGCCATTGGACTGAATCCGGCCGATACCGTCACCCTGGTACTCGGTGTACCAAACCGCGCCATCCTTTCCACCAGCGATTGCGTACGGCGAATGAGTGCCGATCGGCCCGCGATGAGCGCGCTCCGGCGGCGCCGGAGGAGCTTTCGCGCGAGCGGTGGCGCAAGCTGCTAGAACGCACGCCCCTATCGCGGCAAAGACCAGCTGGGCCAGAACCCTTCCGGAAAGCGAAATGGTTCCACAAGCATGTGCCTGTGCCGCCGCGTTGCGCGGTAACCCAGCTCGCAGTTTCACAGGTGCCGACACCTGGCTATTTGATGATTGCGCGGCTATGGAGGTCGGCTATCTCCTGTCGGTCAAATCCGAAATCCGCGAGAATCTCGTCGGTATGCTCGCCCAGGCCCGGGGCATGACGCCAAAGCTCAGGCTTCTTTCCCGAAAGGCGGGTGCCGGGACGCACGGCGCGGACTCGCCCGGCGACTGGATGCTCATATTCGTAGAAGGTCTCGTTGACTACGTACTGAGGATCTTCCCAGATTGTGTCGAAGTCATTTACGCGCCCGCACGGGACATCGGCCTTTTCGATTCGCTCGAGCCAGTAGTCGGACGGCTGGCTCGGAAACAGCTCGATTAGTTTGCGCGCGGCATTCCGCACTCGCTCGTTGCGCGGTTCGTCTCCCTCGAACCACTCGGGATGCCCGACCGCTTCGAGTAGTGCTTTCCAATGTTTGTCGGTCAACGGTGCAATCGTCATGTAGCCGTCTGCCGTCTTGAAGGGTTCTGCCGAACCCATCGTGGGCGGCAATCCCGGTTGATGGGGCAGCAGCGTATGACGCACGCCGGTGTCACCCATCAGGTAGTATGCGACCGCGTCTATCATCGCGATCTCGATGTGCTGTCCCTTGCCGGTGCGCGCTTCCTGCAGGGCGGCAAGAATGCCGATTGCAGCCGTCATTGCGGTCACCTTGTCGGCTATGATGTTTTTTACCGCACGCGGCCGGCCTTGTGTCCGCTGGGTGATCATTACGCCCGCGACTCCCTGGATAATCGGATCGTAGGCGGGTTTGTCGCGATAAGGACCTTCGAAACCGTAGCCGGCGATCGAGCAGTACACGATCTTGGGGTTGCGTTTCGACACTGCCTCGTAGCCGACACCGAGACGGTCTACCACCCCCGGCCGCACGTTCTGGATCACAACGTCGGCTTGCTCCGCCATCCTCAGGAAAACCTCCGCGGCGCCCGGCTGCTTGAGATCGAGGACCATGCCTCGCTTGCTGCGGTTCCAGTTGAGGATTCCGACCGGCACCCCGTTGCGTTGCGGACCCGGAACGATGCGCACCACGTCCCCCTCGGGCGGCTCGATCTTTATGATGTCGGCGCCCAAGTCGCCGAGTATCATCGTGCAAAATGGCCCAGCGACAACCATGCTCAGGTCCAGAACCTTGATGCCTTTAAGCGGACCCATCAGGAAACCCTCCACCGCTCTTATAGTCGAAGCCGCATTGTCCTAACAATGCGGACCGGCCAACCGACGCGCTGACCCTCAAGCGCGGGCAGATTCCTTCGCGATGGCGCGAAGCTTTTCAATTCGCGACTTGATTTTGGGAAGCTTCGCTCGATCTTCAAGTTCAAACGGCAGGCGATAGGCCCAGTTGGCCTCGCTGATAAGCCCCGGATGGTTTATCTGGTCGCTCCAGCCAAACAGGTCCTGGATAGGCAGAACCACGAGCCGGGCCGGTGACGCATACAGCGAACCAATGATCGCATCGCGTGCCGCATCATCGAGCGGCGATTGCGGATCGACTCGATCCGAAATCCCGAGAGCCTCCAGAAGTTTACCCCGCTCGGACTGGGGCTGCGCGAGCCACCAGGTCGTAAGCGGTTCGGTGTCATGGGTGCCGGTGGTCGCCAACGACAGTTCCGGGTACTCGACCGGCTTGAGAAATCGTTCCTGCGGGGTTTCCCACGCCGTGCGCTCCCACTGCATAACTTTGTAGCCGGCAATTCCCAGACGGGACAGGGAAGCGCGAACCCCTGGTGGCACGGAACCGAGATCTTCCGCGAACAGCGTGCAGCGGCCGGCCGCATCCTGCAACGCTCCAAGAATCTCTTCCCCCTGCGCCTGCTGCGCCGACTCGTCTTCGGGAACGAAGGTACCCTCAGCGTCAGGATCTTCGCCGAACGAGAATGTCCGATACAGTCCGACGACATGATCTATCCGAAGCAAATCGAACATCGCGGCTGCCCGACGCACCCGCGCGCGCCACAGTCTGAAGTCGTCCTCGCGCATCCGCTCCCATCGCGGCAACGGCAACCCCCATCGCTGCCCACGCGGGTTGAACGCGTCGGGCGGCGCGCCGATGGTTCGACCAAGATCGAACAGCGCTTGGTTTGCCCAGACCTCCGCACTATCCAGCGCCGGCGAGAACGCCATGTCTCCACCAATCATCACGTGATGTTCAGCCGCGTAAGAGTGCATCGCCGACCACTGACGTTCCGCAAGGAACTGGAACCAGCAATAGCGGGCGATCGGTTCAGTGAATTCCCGTCTCGCGGTATCGAGCGCGAGCGCCTCCCGGTTGCGCAGCTCGGCGGGCCAGTCTTCCCATGGAGCCCAATCAAATCGGTCCTTCAGCGCCCGAAACAATGCATAGTCGGTAAGCCATTCGTGGTGTTGCTCGATATATGCCTCGAACTCCTTGCTGTGCGCGAAACGGTCGCGCGATTTACCCCAGGCGCGCTCCAAGATCGGCATTTTGGCGGCGCGCACCGCGACCCGCCCGCCCGAAGGGTGCTGGTTGGCGAGCTTCCTCCGTGCGCGAGTAACGCCGCCACGTACAATTCCGTCCACAGCGCGCAACGAGAGCAACGCGGGGTCAACCGCAAACACGCTCATCGCGCTGTACGGACTGGTTTCTTCGGGAGCACCCTCGTCAAGCGGAAGCAGCTGAATGAGACCGAGACCCATCTCACGCGCGAAATCGACCATCGGGGCGAGATCGAGGATCTCGCCCCGCCCCAGGTCGTCCGGCGTGCGCAACGAGAACAGCGGCATCAGTACGCCGGCAACCCGTGGCAGCATGATGGAGTATTCGATCGATCGGTCCGGGAACTCAGATCACATAGCCGCCGTTGGGGCTAACCACCTGGCCGACCATGAAGTTGGAGTCGTCGGTTGCCAGGAACAGCGCCGCGCGGGCGATATCGCGCGGCTCGCCGAAACGGCCGATCGGGGTTGCGCTGATCACCTGCTGGCGCATTTCCGCGGTAATCGGCGCGGTCATGGGCGTTTCGATGAATCCGGGAGCAATGCAGTTGACCAGTATTCCGTGGCCCACGACTTCTTTGGCCAGCGCCTTGGTGAACGAAATGATCCCACCCTTGGCGGCCGAGTACGGGACCGCATATCCAAGACCCGTGGTCCCGGCGATCGACCCCAGATTGATGACGCGTCCCGACTTTTTTGGAAGCATCAGCTTCAGCGCCTCGCGCGTGCAGTAAAAGGTCGCATCGAGATGCGTGGCGAGCATCTTGTGCCAGTCTTCATCGGCAACGTCCTGAAGACCGGTAAATTCATTCGATTCGCGCGTCCGCCCGATGCCGGCATTGTTGATGAGAACATCGATTGTGCCGAATGCGGCAACGAAATCGGCGAACATCCTTCTTACCGCGGCGCTCGACGAGACGTCGGCGACGAAGGGGCGCGCTCTACCGCCCGCGCGCTCGATCTCGGACACCACGTTGTGCGCGGATTCGGGACGAATATCGTTAACCGCGATGGTCGCGCCCTCGCCCGCGAAGGTCAGACCCATCTCGCGGCCCAACCCCGAGCCGCCGCCGGTGATCATCACGATCTTTTCCTTGAGCTTCATTCGATTCCTCACGGTTTCTGCTTGGCTTCGCGCAACTGACGTTTCCAATCCAGCCGGCGCGCCTCGGCTCCCGCGGTTTCGGCCTCCGTAATCATTCCCTTCTTCTGGTAGAACATGCTCAAATTGGTAAACGCGAGAATGTCTTCTGGGTCCTGCGCGATATGTTTCTTGGTGACTTCAATGGCCATGTCGAGATCGCCTTTCGCCTGATAACACATCGCCATGCCGTGCACCGCATCGGTAAACTTTGGATCGACCTCAAGCGCCTTGCGGTAGGCCACAATTGCCTCGTCATACTTTTCGTCGGCATAGAGATCGACCGCTTCATCGTAAAGCTGTTCCACGTCAGGCATCGTATGTTCTCCCGGACTAGCGTTTTTCCTGGTTCGTTCAGTCTTATATAATAGAGATTTGCGGATGGATAATTCACCTAACATCACGGAAGCCGAGGTCTACGAAGTTCTCCGCGAGTGTTTCGACCCGGAGATTCCGGTCAACATTGTTGATCTCGGACTGGTATACGGCGTCGCTCTGCAAGGGGGAGTGGTCAACGTCACTATGACCCTGACCGCACCCGGATGCCAAATGGGTGCAATGATCACCCAGGACATCCAGGACAAGCTGCTCGGCATTCCGGGTTGCGAAGACGCCACCATCGAGTTGGTGTGGGACCCACCGTGGAATCCTCAGATGATGAGCGCGGCCGCGCGCAAGCAACTGAAGCTGGACGAATGAACTGACCGCCCCCGTTCTTAAGCAGGCGACGGTCACCGCCGATGGTCACATCGGGCAGGGTGGCGTCGGCATTCCCAGGCGCCCCTGCTTGATTCGAACCGAAATCGAAGCTCCGCACAGCGGCGTGGCCGCCGGTCGCTCGGTTGTTTGCCCTAATCCGGATCGAGCAGCACGCCCGGGTTTAGAATTCCCTTCGGATCCAGTGCGCGCTTGGCCGCCTTCAGCGCGCGCGCAAATCCCTCGGGACGCTGCTGGTCGTACCACGGCCGATGGTCCCGACCGACCGCGTGATGATGGGTGATCGTTCCGCCGAGCTTGATCAGTTGTTCAGACACCGCCGCCTTTATTTCGTCCCATTGCTCCATCTCCGAACCGCGCCGGCCGGGCGCCAAAATCGTGTAATAGGGGGCGGGACCGTCCGGGTACACGTGAGTGAATCGGCAGGTCACGGTTCCCATGCCACATACCCGTTTCACCGCGTCAGTCGCGCATTGGGTCATCTGACGATGGAACTCCGGAAACCGCTCCCAGGTAATCGCGGTTTCAAACGTGTCGCTAACCATCCCCATCGCGACCACGGTGTCACGCAGATAGGGCGCGTTGAGGAATGCATTGCGCCACGCGCCAGCCGCGCCTTCATGGGTCGCATTTTCGTCGCTGCGAGTCTTACCTGTATCGGCAGGAAGGCGCCCACCATGATCGGCGCAACATTCCAGCGCCCGCTTGATCCACGGGTCGAGCGGATGGTCGGCCGACTCGAAGGCCAGCACCAGCACGGCCTCGTTCTGCTCGGTGGCTCCCGCGTTGAATGCCTCGCCCGGATCGAGCAGTCGGCAATTGGCCGGATAGATCCCGGACTGCGCGATCTGGCGCACCGCATCCGCGGCGGAAAGGAAATCATCGAAAGGCACCGATGCCCCGGCACGGAAGGTCGGCCGGTTCTGCACACGCATCCACGCCTCAGTAATGACCCCCAGAATTCCTTCCGAACCGATGAACATCCGGTCCGGGCTGGGACCAGCGCCGGAACCCGGCAGTCGCCGCGATTCAACTACCCCGGTCGGCGTGACCACGCGGACCGACTCCACGAAGTCATCAATGTGTGTGTACAGAGTCGCGAAGTGGCCACCCGAGCGGGTCGCGATCCATCCACCTAGCGAGGAAAATTCAAACGACTGCGGAAAATGGCGGATGGTGTAGCCGTGCGGGCGAAGCTGATCGTCCAGCGCCGGGCCAAGCACGCCAGCCTGAATACGGGCCGCACGCGAAACCTTATCGACTTCGAGCACGCGGTCCAGATGCTTGAGATCGATGGAAACCGCGCCGCGATAGCGATCACCCGCGGGCGGCTCGACTCCCCCAACCACGCTGGAGCCGCCGCCAAACGGCGCAGCGGCGAGGTTTGCAGTGTCACACCATTCCAGCACCCGGACCAGCTGGGCCTCATCGCGAGGATAGGCGACCACGTCGAAAGGATTAGGAAAGTACCTGCGGAACGCGCGCACCACGTCGCGAAAGCTGCTTCCATAACTGTGCAGGGCACGATCATAGGTGGCGCTCGTGCAGATTGATGCGAGAGCGTCGGGCGGTGCTATCCGGGGCGGTCGCAGGTTGAGCTCGCTCTCCTTGGGCGGCGGCGTAATCTCCAGCGGACCCAGGGCGAAGCGCTTTTCCATCCGCTCCGCCATATGCCGCTGTTGCTCGAGGTTGGGCCCCTGGTCCTCGTAGCCCCATCCCCAGAATTTACGTCTGCGCTCGGCCATGTTCTCCGCTCTCCTGTTTCTGACGGTGGGATTCTCCCCGGTCGCTCGGGCGAGCGCAAATCCGCCCGGACGCGGAATCCTCGGGTTGTGTGATCTCGCCGGAGGTCGTATTTCTCGACTGACTACCCGCAGCGAGGTTTCAGCCCCCATGAGCGAGGAAACTGTCTCATCCGCCGATCCGCATCCCCGCCACAGATTCGAACTGCTGGGCACGTGGATGTCCTATGCAGACGTCGGCGCAGGGGATCCGATAGTGTTTCTGCACGGCAATCCAACTTCGTCCTATCTGTGGCGCAATGTCATTCCCCACCTGAAACCCCTTGCACGCTGTATCGCTCCGGATTTGATCGGGATGGGCGCTTCAGGTGCGTCGGCCACCGGGAGCTATCGATTCGCGGACCATTCGCGCCACCTCGATGCGTTCCTGGAGGGCGTCGTCCCGAGTGGCCCGCTCACGCTGGTGGTACATGACTGGGGCTCGGCCTTGGGTTTCGCTTGGGCGCGACGCCATCCCGAACGGATCAAGGGAATTGCTTACATGGAAGCGATCGTGCGTCCGCTCATCTGGGCGGAGTGGTCGGAACGCGCTGTCGGGATTTTCAAGGCCCTGCGCAGCCCGGCCGGTGACGATATGATCTTGCTCAACAACGTATTCGTCGAACGCATTCTGCCCGGCAGCGTGATCCGCAAGCTCACCCCCGAAGAGATGGATAACTATCGACGGCCGTTCCGCGATGCCGGCGAATCACGCCGGCCGACGCTGCAATGGCCCCGCGAAATTCCCATCGACGGTGAACCAGCCGACGTCGTCGCAATCGTGAAGAGCTACTCGGATTGGCTCACGCAAAGCCCGGTGCCCAAGCTGTTCATCAACGCGAATCCCGGTGCGATCCTGGTCGGAGCGCAGCGTGAGTTCTGCCGCAAATGGCCGAATCAAAGCGAAGTGACGGTCAACGGAGTGCATTTCATCCAGGAAGATTCGCCGCACGAAATCGGCCGCGCGACCGCGGATTGGTATCGCGAACTGTGACCCCAGTGCCTGGAAGGTTTCAAAGAGGAGTCGAGCAATGGCCGAATATGCAAACCTGGTCCTTGAGATTCGCAACCACGTAGGGCACCTCACGTTCAACCGGCCCCAGGCCGCCAACGGAATCGACCTGGCCCTGGCGCGCGATTTCAGCGACGCGATTCGACGTTGCCAGGAGGATCCGAGCCTGCGCGCGTTACTCCTGAGCGGCAAAGGCAAAATGTTTTGTGCCGGCGGGGACCTCAAGGCGTTCGCCGCCCAGCCGGCCTCGGACCTGCCCAGCTATCTGCGCGAAGTAACCCACTTCCTGCACGGCGCCATCTCGACGTTCGCGCACATGAGTTCTCCGGTCATCGCAGCCGTGCATGGAAGCGCCGCGGGCGCGGGATTCAGTCTCGCCTGCGCGTGCGATTTCGTGTTCGCGGCGGAAAGCGCCAAGTTCACCCTGGCCTATTCGCGAGCCGGGCTGACGCCCGATGGTTCGGCGACCTACTTCCTGCCGAGAATCGTCGGGTTTCGTCGCGCGCTCGAGCTGGCGATCATTAACCCGGTCCTGACCGCGGAGGAGGCACACAGCCTGGCGATTGTGACTCGGGTTGTTCCGGATAGCCAATTGCTGGATCAGGCCCGCGCGTTTGCCGAGCAACTCGCCGCGGGTCCGACGCTCGCCTTCGGCGGAGTCAAACGATTGCTGCTCGAGAGCGTAGCCAACAAGCTCGAGACGCAGATGGCCCTCGAAACCGACTGGATCACCCAGATGGCTCGGACCCGAGACGGTCGCGAAGGCATCGAGGCCTTTGTTGGAAAACGCACGCCACAATTCAAGGCAGAGTGAAAGGCCGAGGGCGCAGCTTTCACGGATGGGCGCATTCACAGCAACTTCTTTCTTCTAACTGCTGACCCCAGGTGTAAGTTCCGACGCTGGCCTGCGAACCGGCTTGTTGGGCGGATGGATGTACAGCAGTGAGTCGTCGGGACGCCCGGTCGTATGCATCTTCGGGGGGCGCATCTGGTATTTCACGGGTTGCGAGTGCTCGGCGAATTGGCGCTCCGGGTTGTAAACCTTGTTGAACTTCCACAGCATCTTGATGAAGTTCGTCTGACCCTTGAGCATCAGCTTTCCAGCGATGGAAGCAACTTCCTTGAGCGCCGCGAATCCGAGGTGCTTGCGATTCAGCACGTCCTGGGTTTTCACCAGCTCCTGGTAGAAACTCTTGAGTGGTAACTTGGTCGGCAGCACCGCGTGCTGGATGTCGTACAGTCGATAGTCGAGCGTGGTCAGCTTGCGCGACTCGGTGAACCAAAGTTCGGTGCCCGGATACGGAGTCGCAACCGTGAGATGAACGATCTCTGGCACGCTCATCGCCCATTCGCGGATGATTTCGAAGCGACGCTCATCCCACGAGGGATCGGCGATCAGGTTGATGGCGACGGTCAGGCCGATATCGCGCGCCACTTCCAACGCCTTGATGTTTGCGCCCGTGGATGAACGTTTGCGATGGGTTTTCAAACCTTCTTCGTCGATTGCTTCCAGCCCCAGGAACATGTACTCGAGCCCGAGCCGCCGCCAGTAGCGGAACACTTCCTGGTTGCGAATCAGGACATCGGCGCGGGTCTCAAGGTAGTACTGCTTTTTGATCTTGCGCTTTTCGAGCTCGGCACCGATCGCGAAGCCGTGCTCCGGATGAATGAAAGCGACATCGTCGACGATAAAGACGTTGGGTTCCTTGATCGAGGCCATGTCCTCGGCGGCCGCCTCCGCGGTCGACTTGCGGTAACTGCGGCCATAGAAAGTCCAAGCGCTGCAGAACGAACAATCCCACGGACACCCGCGCGTGAACTCGATCGAGGCGCAGGGATCGAGCACACCGATAAAGTATTTGTTGCGCCGGCGCCCGAGGTCGCGCGCCGGGAAATATTGGTCGAGATCTTCCACCATGGTCGGCGTCGGGCCCACTCCCTGAAGTGAGACCAGCCCGGGCACCTTGGTCAGCGAATCGGTGCCGATCGCTTGCAGCAGCATTTGCGCGCTCTTCTCTCCTTCACCACGCAGCACGCAATCCACCGCCCCTTCTGCGTGCTCCAGAATCTCGTCCGCAACAAATGAGCCGCTGTGCCCGCCGGTAAACACAAAACAGTCGCGATTGCGCTGCTTGATAGCCTTGGCCAGATCGACAACTTCCGGCACATTGGCGAGGTAGTTCAGCGAGAACCCCACCGCCTGCGGCTTGAAAGCTTCAAATTCCTTATAAAGGTCGCGATGCTGAAAAATCTGCAAGTCCAAAATCCGAACGTCATGTCCAGCCGCCCGGACTGCGGCCGCGACCCGCTCCATTCCCAAAGGTTCAAGACGGAGATAAATCTCGCTGTACATTAGAGGACTCGGATGGACGAACAGGACCCGCATCAATTCTTCTCCTTGGAAGTGCGCCTGACCAATCGGCCAGTCGGCAATTGTAGTCCGCTCGTCGGTGGATTGAAATACTGCGGTAGCGCGCTGTGACGTCTTTAGTAGGTGTTGCTCATCGCGTATCAGCAGGTGACGAAGCCTATGCGCAAATCGAGAGATCTTACCCTGGCGCTGATATTGGCAGTGGCGCTGATCGACGCGCTGCTTCTTGCGATCTTGCGCGTTCGCCTGATTCAGGGTCAGGGCTACGACTTGGGCCGAGGCCGTCCCGTCGTTGTCAGGCCCGCGCTCCGCTGAGCGGGTCGAGCTCTCCGGCGGTGAACTCTTGACAATCCGCACGCCGCGCCGGAGTTTTGAGCCCAAGGTCGTTTCGCTTCACAACTCATCACTAAGCGCGGAGTCTCTCCGCGGGACGAGGAAACATGCAGTACGCAAAGCTTGGACGGACCGGACTGTCAGTCTCACGCATCTGCCTGGGGTGCATGAGCTATGGTGACAAGAAATGGCGCGATTGGGTGCTCACGGTGGAGGAAGCGCGCGAGCACTTTGCCGAAGCCCTCGAAGCAGGAATCAACTTCTTCGATACGGCCAACGTTTACTCGGTCGGCGTGAGCGAGGAAGTTACCGGCCGCTGGCTCAACGAAATGGCGAATCGCGATGAGATCGTCGTTGCGACCAAGGTCTACGGCCCGATGTCTTCCGGGCAAAATCGCGGCGGCCTCTCGCGCAAAGCTATCCTGCAGTCATGCGATGCGTCATTGAAGCGCCTGCGGATGGATTACATCGACCTCTATCAGATCCATCGCTTCGACTTCACCGTGCCACTGGAGGAAACGCTAGAAGCGCTGGATTCCCTGGTACGCGCGGGCAAGGTGCGCTACCTCGGCGCCAGTTCGATGGCGGCATGGCAGTTTGCCAAAGCGCTGTTTCTCCAGAAGGAGCACGGGTGGCACAGGTTTGTCTCGATGCAGAACCACTACAATCTGGTTTATCGAGAAGAAGAGCGTGAAATGAACCCGCTCTGCATCGACCAAGGGGTTGGACTAATTCCTTGGAGCCCGCTCGCGCGCGGCTTTCTGGCGGGCAATCGAAGCGCCGCGGATAAAGGTGGCGAAACGGTGCGCGCCAAGTCAGATGAATTCGCCAAGGACATGTACTTCCGCGAGAGCGACTTCGAGGTACTTGGAGCAGTTGAGAAAGTCGCCCAACAGCGCGGGGTAGCGCCGTCACAAATCGCCTGCGCCTGGATTCTCCAGGCGCCCGGCGTGAGCGCACCGATCATTGGCGCAACCAAGCTAAAGCATCTCAAGGAGTCGATCGAAGCAGTATCGATCAAACTGAGCGCCGAAGAGGTATCAGAACTGGAAAAGCCGTACACTCCCCATCCGATCCTTGGCCATGCGCAACCAAGCCCCAAGCGGATGGCGGCCAACGCCGCGTAATTTCCCCTTCCGTGGCTGCGATTTCCGGTCCGAGCCCGAAGGGAGGGAAATGGGCGGGGAGAGCCCAAGCAGTCCAGCGACGAGGAATTGGAGGTCCTGATGGACATCAACGGCGTTGCTCACGTAATGCTGACTGTAAGCGACTTCGAGAAGTGCTACCCGTTTTACGAGAGCCTGCTGACCTTCCTGGGTATGAAGCCGGTGATTCGGAACGGGCAGACGCTCTATTGCGTCGGCGGAAGAACCGCGGTCGGCATCGTCCGGTGCGCCGACGATCATCGCAGCGAACCATTCGTGCAGAACCGGATCGGCCTCCATCACGTGTGCCTCCGCGCTCGCGAGCACGCCGACGTGGATGAAGCTTACCGCTTCTTGCAGTCGATCGGCGCGAAGATTGTTCACCCGCCCGAAGAAGGCCCCTGGGCGCCCGGCTACTACTCCGTGCTATTCGAGGATCCGGACGGAATCCGTCTGGAGATTAATCACGTACCAGGAAAAGGCTTGCT